>NZ_JBEYRK010000002.1:0-87727 GCF_040704065.1 Streptomyces sp. NPDC047869 | reverse complement strand
CGGACCCTGACGTACTCCGCGACGCCGACGGGCTCGGCAGGGCTCCGACGGGCGCTGGCGGACGTCAACGGGCCTTGACGAACTCGACGGGCGCAGACGGACTTCGACGGGCGCTGAGGGACCTCAAGGGGCGCTGACGGACCCCGGCGGGCCCGAGTGCACCCCGGAGGGCCCGCCCTTACGCGTCCCGTCGGCGCGCCGACCCAACCGGGCACGCTCGACGGAGCCCAGGCGCTGCCGCGCACCGGCCGGCCCGTCGGCGGGTCGTGGTGCGGACGCGACGGGACGGCCGTGACAGCATCTGCGGCATGCTGCTGCCGCGGTTCGTCCCTCACACGTCCCCGAGGCCCGTCCTCCGCGCCGGGGCGGGGTGGGTTCCCGCCGTGCTCGCGGGGGCGCTGCTGGCGCTGGCGGTCCTGCTGACCGGATGCTCGGGCACGGGCGGAGCCGCGCCGGCGGACACGCGCGCGTCCGCCCCGGAATGGGCCCGGGACATGGACACCGTCCAGGAGTCGCGGCTGCCGGCCGAGGCGCGCAGGACCCTCGCCCTCATCGACAAGGGCGGCCCCTACCCCTACGCCAGGGACGGGGTCGTGTTCGGGAACTTCGAGGGACATCTGCCGAAGCAGCCGCGCGGTTACTACCACGAGTACACCGTGCCCACCCCGGGTTCACCGGACCGCGGGGCACGACGGCTGGTCACCGGGCGGGACGGGGAGATCTACTACACCGATGATCACTACAACTCGTTCCGGGCGGTGCTGAGATGACCGAAGACCTGACGGGCCGGCTCGTGGTCGCCCTCGACCTCGACGGGGTCACGGACAAGGCGGGCCTGATGGACCGCACCGCCCGGGCCCTGGCGCTGCCCGGCTGGTTCGGCCGCAACTGGGACGCGCTGGCCGAGTCCCTTTCCGACCTGTCCGTCTGGCCCGAGGGAGCCGGGGGGCGAGGGCTGCTCCTCGTCGTCCGGGACTGGCAGGCGTACGCGAAGGCCCGGCCGGAGGAGTGGGAGACCGCCCAGGAGGTGTTCTCGCACGCCATGCGCGTCACGCCGGCGCTGACCGTCGCCCTCGCGCTTGGAGGATCCTCCCAGACCCCTTCCGACGGGCCTGGAGGTTCCGTGGGGGCGTGACGGGGCGGCCGCCATGGGACAATGAAGTACGTGCTCTTTTCCCCCTGGCGCACCCGTCGGGGGGTCACCTCTGATCGACTGGGATGTGCAGCACGTGCGTTTCCTCAATGACATCCAGCCCGCGTACGACCTGACGTACGACGACGTGTTCATGGTGCCGAGCCGCTCCGCGGTGGGCTCGCGTCAGGGCGTGGACCTCGGCTCGCCGGACGGCACGGGTACCACCATCCCGCTCGTCGTCGCCAACATGACCGCCATCGCCGGCCGCCGCATGGCCGAGACGGTCGCCCGGCGCGGTGGCCTCGTGGTCATACCGCAGGACATCCCGATCGACGTGGTCACCGACGTCGTCTCCTGGGTCAAGAGCCGCCACCTGGTGCTGGACACCCCGATCGTGCTGGCCCCGCACCAGACCGTCGCCGACGCCCTGGCCCTGCTGCCCAAGCGCGCGCACAACGCCGGTGTGGTCGTCGACGAGGAGCAGCGGCCGGTCGGCGTCGTCACCGACGCGGACCTCAGCGGTGTCGACCGCTTCACCCAGCTCGAAGTGGTCATGTCCAAGGACCTGCTGCTGCTGGACGCCGACATCGACCCGCGCGAGGCCTTCAACACCCTCGACACGCACAACCGCCGCTATGCCCCGGCCGTGGACAAGGACGGGCGGCTCGCCGGCATCCTGACCCGCAAGGGCGCCCTGCGGGCCACGCTGTACACCCCGGCCGTGGACGCGAAGGGCCGGCTCCGCGTCGCCGCCGCCGTCGGCATCAACGGCGATGTGGCCGGCAAGGCCAAGCAGCTCCTCGACGCGGGCGTGGACACGCTCGTCATCGACACCGCGCACGGCCACCAGGAGTCGATGATCAGCGCGATCAAGCTGGTGCGCGCCCTCGACCCGCAGGTGCCTCTCGCGGCGGGCAACATCGTCTCCGCCGAGGGCGTCAAGGACCTGATCGACGCCGGTGCGGACATCATCAAGGTCGGTGTGGGCCCCGGCGCGATGTGCACGACCCGGATGATGACCGGCGTGGGCCGGCCGCAGTTCTCCGCGGTCCTGGAATGCGCCGCCGAGGCGAGGAAGTACGGCAAGCACGTGTGGGCCGACGGCGGCGTCCGGCACCCGCGCGACGTGGCCATGGCCCTCGCGGCCGGCGCGTCCAACGTGATGGTCGGTTCCTGGTTCGCCGGCACCTACGAGTCCCCGGGCGACCTCCACCAGGACGCGAACGGACGCCTCTACAAGGAGTCGTTCGGCATGGCCTCCGCGCGCGCGGTGCGCAACCGCACCTCGGAGGAGTCCGCCTACGACCGCGCTCGCAAGGCACTGTTCGAGGAGGGCATCTCCACCTCCCGCATGTTCCTCGACCCGGCCCGCCCGGGCGTCGAGGACCTGGTCGACTCGATCATCGCGGGCGTCCGCTCCTCCTGCACCTACGCCGGCGCCGGCTCCCTGGAGGAGTTCGCCGAGAAGGCCGTCGTCGGCATCCAGAGCGCCGCCGGCTACGCCGAGGGCAAGCCGCTGCACGCCAGCTGGAACTGACACGCCTGCCGGAACCGGCCCCGGCACGCCTTCCGTACGGCTCTCGCCGATCCCGCTCCCGGGACGGACGGGGGCCGTCGGCGTGTCCGCGGGCGGGTCCGCGGCGAACGCACCGGCCGGGTGCGAACCTTCCGCGCCCGGCCGGACCGGGGCCGCGCCCGGCGCCGGCGAGCAGGCCTTCCCCGGAGGCGCACGCGCGCCGGATCGCCGCCGGGGCGGAGGCGTGCGGGAACGGCGGGCAGGCGGGCTTCGGCGCGACCGGCGAGGCGGCGGGGCGGGCCGTGGCGGGGGAGCCGGAGGAAGCGTGAGAAAAGGGACCGGCGGGGCAGCCGCGCAACGGTTCGCGGTCCGGGCGCAACAAAAGGGCACCCCGTCCCGATCAACGCAATGATCATGCGGGTATGCGCAACCTTGCTGCATTACGCCCGCGAAGCCGCGCCTCATAGGGTGCTGCGCTGTAGGTGGCGTGGCGGGGACTCCGCTCGGCGGGTTCCTGCCCCGAGGGGCTTCCGCCGGTCCTCGTCCATCCAGACCGGCAGCGATAAGGAGCCAGCGCGTGCTCGAGCAAGGCGCACCCCCGCAAGACCAGAGAACGGCCGCCCCCGCGTCCCCGGGCGTCGCCGCGCGCCTCATGCGTCGCAAGCCAGTGGAATGCCTGGTCGCGGAAGGCGGCCAGGGCGAGGGAGGGACGCTGCGGCGGTCCCTCGGGCTGTGGCAGCTGACCATGATCAGCATCGGCGCCACCCTCGGCACCGGCATCTTCGTCGTCCTCGGCCAGGCCGTGCCCAAGGCGGGTCCGGCCGTCACCCTCTCCTTCGTGATCGCCGGGCTCACCGCGCTGTTCTCGGCCCTGTCCTACGCCGAGCTGGCGGGCACCATCCCGGTCTCCGGTTCCTCGTACTCGTACGCATACGCAACCATGGGCGAACTGATCGCCTGGGTCTGCGGCTGGTGCCTGCTCCTGGAGTACGGCGTCTCGGTCGCCGCCGTCGCCGTCGGCTGGGGCGAGTACCTCAACGAACTGCTCGACGGCACCATCGGCGTCACCATCCCGGACGCCCTGTCCGCCCCGCCCGGCGACGGCGGCGTCTTCAACCTGCCCGCCCTGATCGTCGTGCTCCTCGCGATGGCCTTCCTGCTCGGCGGTGCCAAGGAGTCCGCGCGCGCCAACACGATCATGGTGTGCGTGAAGATCGCCGCGCTGATCCTGTTCTGCGCCATCGGCTTCATGGGCTTCAAGTCCGGCAACTACGCCCACTTCATGCCGCTCGGCATGGCGGGCGTCAGCGCGGCCGGCGCCACGCTGTTCTTCTCGTACATCGGCTTCGACGCCGCCTCCACCGCCGGTGAGGAGGCGAAGAACGCCCAGCGGGACCTGCCGCGCGCGATCATGCTGTCCCTCGTCATCGTGACCACCCTGTACGTGCTGGTCGCGGCCGTCGCCGTCGGCGCGCGGCCCTGGCGGAGGTTCAACGACTCCGAGGCCGCGCTCGCCCAGATCATGAGGGACGTCACCGGGCAGGGTTTCTGGGCCACCCTGCTGGCCTTCTGCGCCGTCATCGCCATCGCGAGCGTCGTCCTGACCGTGCTCTACGGCCAGACCCGCATCCTCTTCGCCATGTCCCGCGACGGACTGGTGCCGAAGGTCTTCGCCAGGGTGCACCCGAAGACCGGCGCGCCCCGCGCCAACACCGTGATCGTGTCGCTGTTCTGCGGCGTCCTCGCCGCCGCCGTCCCGCTGGGCCAGCTGGCCGACGCCACCAGCATCGGCACGCTGTTCGCCTTCGCTCTGGTCAACGTGGCCGTGGTGGTGCTGCGCCGGACCCGCCCGGACATGCCGCGCACCTTCCGCGTCCCGCTGTCGCCGGTGCTGCCCGCGCTGGGCTTCGCCTTCTGCGTCTGGATGATGGGGAGCCTGTCCGCCGTCACCTGGGTGGTCTTCGGTGTCTGGATGGCGGTCGGGCTCGTGTTCTACTTCGGGTACGGCTACCGCCGTTCCCGTCTCGCGACCGCTGAGGACGTCGCGGTGGCGACGGAGAAGTGACCGATCCGGAGAAATGAACCACCCCCCGTGCTGAACGATCTCGACGAACGCATCGTGCACGCCCTCGCCGAGGACGCGCGCCGCTCCTACGCGGACATCGGGCAGCTCGTCGGCCTGTCCGCACCCGCCGTCAAACGGCGCGTGGACCGGCTGCGGGCCACCGGAGCCATCACCGGGTTCACCGTCCGGGTGGACCCGGCGGCGCTCGGCTGGGAGACCGAGGGGTTCGTCGAGATCTACTGCCGGCGCAACACCTCGCCGGAGACCATCCAGCGGGGCCTGGAGCGCTACCAGGAGGTCGTGGCCGCGTCGACCGTCACGGGCGACGCGGACGCGGTCGTCCAGGTCTTCGCCTCCGACATGCGCCACTTCGAACGGGTCCTGGAGCGCATCGCCGGCGAGCCGTTCGTGGAGCGGACCAAGTCGGTGCTGGTGCTGTCACCGCTGCTGCGCCGCTTCTCCTCGGGGGCTCCGGGCTAGGTCCCCGCTTCGGATGGGCGGTCATCCCGGGGAGCTCCCGAGGTGACCCGGGGTTACCGCACATCACCATTGCGGTCCGGATGGCCATCCCGTAGGTTGTGCCGGACTTTCTACTGACTGGTAACACCGGCAGGTAACCCATGCGCTGGCCCGTCGGCCGTCCCACCACCGTCCGCACCCGGATCGTGGCGCTCGCCCTGGCCCCGGCCGTTGCGCTGATGGGCCTGTGGAGCTTCACCATGGTGTCCGTCACCGCCGAACTGCGCGCGCTCGTCCGCCTCCAGGGGGTGTACGAGGACTTCGGGACCCCGGTGGACACCGCGGTAGGTCAGATCCAGATCGAACGCCGGATGTCCGCGACCTACCTGGGCGCCGGCCGCGCCGGCCTCGACGCGGCCGTCGCCGGCGACCTGCTCGGACAGCAGCGCCGCACCGACCGGGCCGTCGAGGCCATGCGGCGCGCGGTCCGCGACGGCGACCGCGGCCGGCTCACCGGCCGGCAGCGGCAGGCCGTGGACGCCATGGTCGCGGCCACCGGGAAGCTGGAGGGCCTGCGCGAACGCGTACTGACCCGGCGGGTCACCTGGGACCGGGCGGTCGAGGAGTACGGCGGGCTCGTCGAGCCCGGCTTCGACGTCCAGTCCACGCTCACCGCCCTCCAGGCCGGGCAGCTCGCCCGGGAGTCGCAGGTCGTCATCGAGCTGGTGCGGGTGCGGGAGTTCGTGTCCCGGGAGGACGCCCTGGTCGCCGGGGCGCGGGCGGCGGGCACGCTGACCGACCGGCAGTACGCCACCCTGACCGCAACCATCGAGGACCGGCGGGTCTTCGAGCGGACGTACGTACCGGACCTGCCCGCCGACTCGCGGCGCCTGTTCGAGGAATTCCGGCGCGCCGAGCCGCACCGCGCGCTGGTGCGCGGCGAGGACGCGCTGCTGCGGGCCGGCGCCGCGGGCGCGGGGCGGGCCGTCGCGGCGGACACCTGGCGGTCGGCGACCGACCGGGCCGTCAAGCGCTACATGCTGCTGTGCACCCGCTCCGCCGAGAACTCCGCCACGCGCGGCCGGGCCTTCGCCTACCACGAGCTGACGAAGGCCGCCGTCGTCGGAGCGGCCGGGCTGGCCGCCGTGGCGCTGTCACTGTGGCTCGCGGTGCGTGGAGCGCGGCGCGTCTCACGCCGTCTGGAGACGCTCCGGGACACGGCCGACGTCCTCACCGTTCGGCAACTCCCCGATGTCATGCGGCGGTTGAGCGCGGGTGAGGAGGTGGACGCGCTCGCCGAGGCGCCCCCGCTCGCCGCCGACGAGGTCCGCGACGACGAGATCGGCCAGGTCGGCCGGTCCTTCAACACCGCGCGCCTGGCCGCCGTGGAGGCCGCCGTCCGACAGGCCGGCCTGCGCCGGGGTCTTTTCGCGGTCCTGCTCACCATCGCGCGGCGCAACCAGGCACTGGTGCACCGCCAGCTCAAGCTCGTCGACACGCTGGAGCGGCGGACCGACGACCCGGAGATCCTGGGCCAGCTGTTCCGCATCGATCACCTGACCACCCGGATGCGCCGGCACGCGGAGAGTCTGATCATCCTCTCCGGCGCGGCGCCCGGACGCCGCTGGCGCCGGCCCGTGCCCGTGGCCGACGTGGTCGCGTCGGCGGTGAGCGAGATCGAGGATTACACCCGCGTGGTGGTACCGCCGATGCCCGAGGTGGGCATCGCGGCCGACGCGGTCGCCGACGTCGTGCACCTCCTCGCCGAGCTGCTGGAGAACGCGGCGGTCTTCTCACCGCCGCACACCCAGGTCACGCTGCGGCCCGGGCGGGTCGGCGGCGGGTTCGTGCTGGAGATCGACGACCGCGGGCTCGGCCTCGACGCGGAGCAGCGCGCCGAGGCGCACCGCACCCTCACCGACCCCGACGCCTTCGACCCCACCCGGCACGACCGCCTCGGCCTGTACGTCGTCGGCCGCCTCGCCGCCCGGCACGGCATCGAGGTGAGCCTCGGGGATTCGCCCTACGGGGGTACGACCGTGGTGGTGCTGCTGCCTCCGGCGGTACTGGCGGACGCGGAACCGGCGGGGACGCGGGCAGAGCACCCACGCACCCCCGCCGCGACCCCGGCACCGGAACTGCCCTCCGGCGCGGCGGTCCCGGCACCGGAACCGCAGTCCGGTGCGGCCGCGGCACCGACCCCGCAGTCCGGTGCGGCACCGGCACCGGAACTGCCGTCCCGGACGCGGAGCATCCCCGCGCCGGCGCCCGCACCCCAGGCCGCGCCCACTGCTGCCGCGCCGCATGCCGCCCCCGAGTCGCAGGGGTCGCCCGCCGCCAACCCCGACCCCGCCCCCGACGCGCTCGCGGCGCACGGCACCCCCGCCCCCGAGCCGCGGGGTGCTGCGGCCCCCGTGCTGCCGTCACGGACGCGGAGCACCCCCCGGCCGGCCCCCGTGCCGCAGGGCACGCCCGCGGCCGACCCCGCCCCTGACGCGCTCGTGCCGCACGGCACCCCCGCCCCCGAGCTGCCGTTCCGGAGGCGGACCACCCCGACGTCGGCCCCCGAGCCGCACGGCGCCCCCGCTGCCCCCACCCCGGACGCCCCCGCCTCCGCCCAGCTCTCCGCAGCCCCGGCGCCGCACACTGCTCCCGTGCCGCAGGGCACCCCCGTGCCGCAGGGCACCCCCGCGCCCGCCCCCGACAAGCCCCCCGCCCCTCCCACGCCCCAAGGCGCCCCTACCCCCGCCCTCCCCACCCGGACCCGTCAAGCCTCCCTCGCCCGGGAGTTGCGGGACGAGCCTCGGACGCCGGCCCCCGGCCCGGTGCGTGAGGTCGATGCCGAGGAGATGCGGGCGATCTTCGGTGCCTTCCAGCGCGGTCTGGACCGTGGCCGCAGGGGACTGCCTGCCCACACCCGTGAACCGGACGCGGCGGCCACCCGTGAACCGGACGCAGCGCACACCCACGCCGACGAAGGGACGGACACCGACGATGCACGGTGACGACCAGACCCCCGCGACCCCGGCCACGCCGGCCGGTGCCCCCGGCACCGGTCTCGGCTGGCTGCTGGACGACCTGGTGGCCCGCACCGACCATGTCCGCCAGGCCGTGCTGCTCACCGCCGACGGCCTGGCCCTGAGCTGCTCGGAGGGCATGCCGGGCCGGGACGTGGAGCACCTGGCCGCCGTCTGCTCCGGCTTCCACGGGCTGGCCCGCTCGGTGGGGGAGCGGTTCGAGGCGGGCGAGGTGCGGCAGACGATGGTCATGCTGGAGGACGCCTACCTCTTCGTCACCCCGGCCGGCCACGGCAGCCGGCTCGCCGTGCTGAGCGAGTCGGGCACCGACGTCGGACAGCTCGCCCACGAGATGGCCCTGCTGGTCCGCCGCCTCGGCCGCCACCTGGACGCCGCCACCCGCTCGGCCCCCTGATCCCGCGGTGAGCGACGAGCACTGGTACGAGGACGAGACGGGGTCGATGGTCCGCCCCTACACCGTGACCCGGGGCCGCACCCGCCCCTCGGACCGGCACACCGTCGACCTGATGTCCCGGGTCACCGCGGCGGAGCCGGACGGCGCGGCCCCGCCGGTGCTCGACCACGCCCCGGCGGCCCTGCTCGAGCTGGTCCGGCGGGGCCCGCGCCCTGTGGCCGAGCTGGCGGCGGACGCCGACCTGCCGCTGACCGTCGTCCGCGTCCTGCTCGGCGACCTGGCCGAGGCCGGCCTGGTCCGGATCGACGAGCCGGGCCGCCACCCCGTCACCGGCCCCGCCGCCGATCCGGAACTGCTCAGGGAGATCGTGGAGCGGCTGCGCCGGCTCTAGAGCGCGGGCCGCCACAGCACGACGTGGAAGTCGCCCGTGCCCTGCCGCACCTTCTCGAACGGCGCCGACGAGACACACCTGGGCAGGTGCTTCGGCCCGATGTCCTTCGTCGCCGCCCAGCTGTAACCCAGCCGGTCGTGCCCGCCGAGGTCGTGGACGGTGACGCCGACCCGCGTGCCCTTGGCGCCCGGCAGGTCCGAGTCGGTGATCACGCCGGAGACGACGGCGACCTTTCCGCCGGTGACCAGACAGTCGACCTTCGCCCTGGCCCAGGCGCCCTTGCCGTGCAGGTAGTGACTGAACCGGAAGGTGCCGGTGGCCTTCGCCGGGTTCTTCGTGTCCTTCGCCGCGAGGTGCGCGTCGAAGGAGAAGGTGATGTCGTCCCCGGCCGATCGGTACAGCTTGGCCGTGCCGGTGAGGGCGGCGGCCTCGTGGCGGTGGTGCCGCCCCGGGCCTTGACCGGAGGCCGTCGCCGATCCTGCCGCCCCGGCGGTGATCAGCAGGGCGGCGGTGACGGCGGCGATCCTCGTACGACGCTGCATGACGGTCCTTTCCGCAGACCGGACGTGTGAACTGGACGCCCACCACTCTCGCGGCGGCGCGCCCTCGCGCACATCGCTCCCGAGGCGGCGTCCGGCCTCCCCCGTCCGGCGGGCAGACACCGCCGTGACCTGCGTCCCAGGGCGTACGAGGACTCCCCCGCGGGGCGCGCAACGAATCGCCGTCGGACCCCCTTGCCACGCAACGAACCGCGTACCGGCGCGCAACGGCTCCTTCTTGTCCGGCCGAGCGCGCCGACCGTACCTTCTAATTGGCCCCCCGACCCCCTGCCCGGTGAGGACACGCATGCGCACCGCCCTGCTCCAGAGCTCCGGCCGCCCCGGCTCCATCGTCGAGAACCTCAAGGTTCTCGACGAGGCCGCGGGCCGGGCCGCCGCCGCGGGCGCAGCGCTGCTGGCCGCGCCGGAGATGTTCCTCACCGGGTACGCCATCGGCGACGACATCGCCCGTCTCGCCGAGCCCGCCGACGGCGACTCCGCGGACGCGATCGCCGAGATCGCCGGCCGGCACGCGCTGGCGATCGCCTACGGCTACCCCGAGCGCGACGGCGGGACCGTGTACAACTCCGCCCAGCTGATCTCCGCCGACGGCACCCGGCTCGCGAACTACCGCAAGACCCATCTCTTCGGCTGCTTCGAGCGGGACCACTTCACGCCCGGCGAGCAGCCGGTCGTCCAGGCCGAGCTGAACGGGCTGACCGTGGGCCTGATGATCTGCTACGACGTCGAGTTCCCGGAGAACGTACGGGCGCACGCCCTGGCCGGCACCGATCTCCTCCTCGTGCCGACGGCGCAGATGCACCCCTTCCAGTTCGTCGCCGAGTCCCTGGTGCCGGTGCGGGCCTGGGAGAACCAGATGTACGTGGCGTACGTCAACCGGGCCGGCCACGAGGGAGAGTTCGAGTTCGTGGGCCTGTCTGTCCTGGCCGGCCCCGACGGCGTCGCCCGCACCCGCGCCGGCCGCGAGGAGCAACTGGTCCTCGCCGACGCCGACCCGGGCTTCCTGGCCGCCTCCCGCGAGGCCAACCCGTACCTGAAGGACCGCCACCCCGGTCTGTACCGGTCCCTCGTCTGACCCCAGAGCTTCCCCAGAACCACCCCCGCGCAAGGAGTCCGTACCCCATGACGTCCACCGTGCCCAACGCCGTCGAGCACGCAGACGAGCAGCAGCCGCCGATCACCATGTTCGGGCCGGACTTCCCCTACGCCTACGACGACTTCCTCGCCCACCCGGCGGGCCTGGGCCAGGTCCCGGCGACCGAGCACGGCACCGAGGTCGCCGTCATCGGCGGCGGTCTGTCCGGTGTGGTGGCCGCCTACGAGCTGATGAAGATGGGCCTCAAGCCCGTCGTCTACGAGGCCGACCAGCTCGGCGGCCGGCTGCGCACGATCGGCTTCGAGGGCTGCGACGAGTCGCTGACCGCCGAGATGGGCGCGATGCGCTTCCCGCCGTCCTCCACCGCGCTGCAGCACTACATCGACCTGGTGGACCTCGAGACCAGGCCGTTCCCGAACCCGCTCGCCGAGGCCACCCCGTCCACCGTCGTGGACCTCAAGGGCGAGTCGCACTACGCCGAGACCGTCGACGACCTGCCCCAGGTGTACCGGGACGTCGCCGACGCCTGGAACAAGTGCCTGGAGGAGGGCGCCGACTTCTCCGACATGAACCGCGCGCTGCGCGAGCGGGACGTGCCGCGCATCCGCGAGATCTGGGCCAGGCTGGTCGAGAAGCTCGACAACCAGACCTTCTACGGCTTCCTCTGCGACTCCGAGGCCTTCAAGTCCTTCCGGCACCGCGAGATCTTCGGCCAGGTCGGCTTCGGCACCGGTGGCTGGGACACCGACTTCCCGAACTCCATCCTGGAGATCCTGCGCGTCGTCTACACCGAGGCCGACGACCACCACCGCGGCATCGTCGGCGGCTCCCAGCAGCTTCCGCTCCGGCTGTGGGAGCGCGAGCCGGAGAAGATCGTCCACTGGCCGTACGGCACCTCGCTGAAGTCCCTGCACACGGACGGTGAGCCCCGCCCCGCCGTGACCCGGCTGCACCGCACCTCGGGCAACCGGATCACCGTGACGGACGCGAACGGCGACATCCGCACGTACCAGGCGGCGATCTTCACCGCCCAGTCCTGGATGCTGCTGTCCAAGATCGCCTGCGACGACTCGCTGTTCCCGATCGACCACTGGACCGCCATCGAGCGCACCCACTACATGGAGTCCAGCAAGCTCTTCGTGCCCGTGGACAGGCCGTTCTGGCTCGACAAGGCCGTCGACGACGAGGGCAACCCGACCGGCCGGGACGTCATGTCGATGACGCTCACCGACCGGATGACCCGCGGCACCTACCTGCTGGACGACGGCCCCGACAAGCCGGCCGTGATCTGCCTGTCGTACACCTGGTGCGACGACAGCCTGAAGTGGCTGCCGCTGTCCGCGAACGAGCGGATGGAGGTCATGCTGAAGTCGCTCGGCGAGATCTACCCGAAGGTCGACATCAGGAAGCACATCATCGGCAACCCGGTGACCGTCTCCTGGGAGAACGAGCCCTACTTCATGGGCGCGTTCAAGGCCAACCTGCCCGGCCACTACCGCTACCAGCGGCGCCTGTTCACGCACTTCATGCAGGACCGGCTGCCCGAGGACAAGCGGGGCATCTTCCTCGCCGGTGACGACATCTCCTGGACGGCCGGCTGGGCCGAGGGCGCGATCCAGACCGCGCTGAACGCGGTCTGGGGCGTCATGCACCACTTCGGCGGCGAGACCGACCCGACCAACCCGGGCCCGGGCGATGTCTACGACGAGATCGCCCCGGTGGAGCTGCCCGAGGACTGACCGGGTCCGAGAGGGAAGAGACCGAGGCGCGGGCGGCCGGACTCAGACTCCGGCCGCCCGCGCCTTCTCGAACACCTCGGCGGCGACGTCCTTGAGTTCCTGGGCGTCGCGCGGAGTGCTCTGCAGGTCCACGAGGATCTCGTCCAGGCCGATCTCGGCGTGCCGGGCCAAATCCTCGGCGATCTGGCCGGCGTCACCCTGGAACGGCCGCCGGCCGTCGCCCTCGTGGGGCTTGACCGAGTACACCGCGTTGACCCGCAGCACGGTCCGGATCGGCTCCTTGCGGCCGCGCTCGGCGGCCAGGTCCTGCAACTCGGCCCACTGGGCGGCGATCTGCTCGACGCCCATGCCCACCGGGAGCCAGCCGTCGGCGTGGTCCACCAGACGCCGCTGCGCGCGCCTGCCGCTCGCCGCGAGCAGGATCGGGATCGGCCGGGCCGGCTTGGGGCCGACCACCGCCGAGGAGATCCGGGAGACGCGGCCCTCGTGCACCACCGGGTCCGGGCCCCACACCGCCCGGCACACGTCGATCACCTCGTCCAGCACCTGCCCGCGCTCCTCGAAGGGCCGGACGCCCGCCGCCGCGTACTCGTCGTGGGACCAGCCGGTGCCGAATCCGGCGAGCACCCGGCCCCCGCTCGCCGCGTCCAGCGTGGCGAGGGACCTGGCGAGCTGGAAGGGCAGGTGCAGCGGCGCGACCAGCACGCTGGAGCCCAGCTCGACGCGTTCGGTGGCGGCCGCCGCGAGGGTCAGGGTGACCAGCGGCTCGGCGACGCCGCGGTAGGAGTCGGGCCAGGGGAGCCCCGGAATGCCGTACAGGCCCTGGCCGGCGGGTTCCGGGAACAGGGCGCGCTCGTACACCCAGAGGCTGTCGTATCCGATCCGCTCCGCCGTGCGTGCCACGTCGGGCACGTCCCTGCCGAGGTCGTACTGCCGGTTCTGCGGGAGGCCGAGGCCCAGCCGGGTAGCCATGTGGCGTGAACTCCTTCGCGGTCGGTCTCGGGTTCAACCTACAGAGATCACCGAGTAGTTCCAGGCGACCCGGCGGAGGTTGGCCGGAACACCCCGGGTCGGTCGCCGCACGGAGTCAGCAGCATCCGCCCCGCGAAGCCGACCGCCGCGTCCAGCCGTTCGGTGAACTCCCCGGCGAGGTCGCCGCAGCGGCGCAGCGCCCACAGCGCCCGGGCCGCCGCCCAGGTCGCGTCCCGCGCCCGCTCCAGGCTCCAGGAACCCAGCAGATGGGTGATCGGGTCGGCGATCTGGAGCAGGTCGGGACCCGGCATCAGATCCTCGCGGATGCGTTCCTCCAGCGAGGCGAGGAGGTCGCCCACGCGGTCGAACTCGTCCTCCAGATCGGCCGGTTCGCAGCCGAGCGTACGGCAGGCGTCCACCACGGCGAGCGCCAGGTCGTGCCCGATGTGCGCGTTGATGCCCGCGAGCGCGAACTGCAGCGGCCGTACCCCGGGGTGGCGGCGGAACTGGAACAGGGGCCGCCAGCAGGCGGGCGGACGGCGGTCCCGGTCCGCGGTGTCGACCGCCGCGAGGTACCGCTCGGCGAACCGTACGTCCAGCGTGGCCGCCGCCCGCCGGTCCGCGAACACCCCGGCGTCCAGGCGTCGGCCGACCTCCTCGGTGACGGAGAGGTAGACGCGGTTGAACACGGCGACCCCGTCCCGCTCGGGCAGCTCCGCGTCGAGGGCGCGCATCCGGGCCAGGACGGCGTCGACGGGAGCGGTGAGGTGTTCCGGCTGCGCCATGGGGGAAGGGTCGCAGCCCCGGGCCGGCCCGCGTGCCGACCGGCCCGGTGCTTCCCCGGAACGGGGGAACGCGGAGCGGGCGGAGACCCGCCTACGGCTCGGCGCGCTGACCGTTCTCGTTGTAGCTGGAGGTGCCCTCGTCCAGCAGCGGCTCCTGCGTCTTGAGATGGGCGGGCGCGAAGGCGCGCAGCGCGTGGTAGCCGGTGATGACGACCAGGGTGCCGAGCGCGATGCCGCTGAGCGAGAAGGTGTCGGTGAACTTCATGGTGACGTTGCCGACGCCGATGATGATGCCCGCGGCGGCCGGCACCAGATTCAGCGGGTTGCGCAGGTCGACCTTGGCGTTGATCCAGATCTGCGCGCCGAGCAGGCCGATCATGCCGTAGAGGATGACGGTGATGCCGCCGAGCACCCCGCCCGGGATCGCGGCGACGACCGCGCCGAACTTGGGGCAGACGCCGAAGAGCAGGGCGAAGCAGGCCGCGGCCCAGTAGGCGGCGGTGGAGTAGACGCGGGTCGCGGCCATCACGCCGATGTTCTCGGAGTACGTGGTGGTGGGCGGGCCGCCCACGGCGGTCGACAGCATCGAGCCGACGCCGTCCGCGGAGATCGCCGTGCCGAGCTTGTCGTCCAGCGGATCGCCGGTCATCTCCCCGACCGCCTTGACGTGCCCCGCGTTCTCCGCGATCAGCGCGATGACGACCGGCAGGGCGACCAGGATCGCCGACCACTGGAACGAGGGCCCGTGGAAGGACGGCAGGCCGATCCAGTCGGCCTTGGAGACGCCGGAGAGGTCCAGCCGCCAATGGTCGGTCAGCCTGCCGCTCGCGTCCGCCGAGTGGATCTTCCCGAAGATCCGGTCGAAGGCCCAGGAGATCCCGTATCCGAAGACCAGTCCCAGGAAGATCGCGATCCGGGACCAGAAACCGCGCAGGCAGACGACCGCCAGCCCGGTGAACAGCATCACCAGCAGGGCCGTCCACTGGTCCTGCGGCCAGTACGTCGACGCGGTCACCGGAGCCAGGTTGAAGCCGATCAGCATCACGACAGCGCCGGTGACGATCGGCGGCATGGCGGCGTGGATGATCCGCGCGCCGAAGCGCTGCACCGCGAGGCCCACCAGGAACAGCACGGCGGCGACCACCAGGACCGCGCCGGTCACGGTGGCGCTCGTGCCGCCCTGCGCCCGGATGACGGCGGCCACGCCGACGAAGGACAGGGAGCAGCCCAGGTAGCTCGGGACCCGGCCCCGGGTGGCGAGCAGGAAGATCACGGTCGCCACGCCCGACATCATGATCGCCAGGTTCGGGTTCAGGCCCATGAGCACGGGGGCCACGAAGGAGGCTCCGAACATCGCCACGACGTGCTGGGCGCCCAGGCCCACCGTGCGCGGCCAGGAGAGCCTTTCGTCGGGGCGTACCACCGCTCCGGGTGCGGGCGTGCGCCCGTCACCGTGCAGCTTCCAACGCACGCCGAGGTCCATGGTGGGGTTTCGCTTTCTCTGTACGTGAAGACTGTTCCAGACCATTGTCGGGGGTACCTGGCGGCTTCCCGTGCACCCGGCCCCGCTCATGGACCGCGTTCAGGGGGCTGACCTGCGGTGACGGGACGGCCTTTCTGAGCGGTCGCTTAGTATGGAGTGGTCCACGCCGTTCACGCCGTCCCCGTCCCACCGCCCAGGAGCACATCCGTGACCGCCGAAGCCCCGATCGCCCCCGCCGTCGCCCACGGCCGGCTGATCCCCGTCACCGTCCACTTCGACGACCTGGACGCCCTCGGACTGCTGCACAACGCCCGTTACCCGCTGATGGTCGAGCGCGCCTGGACCGAGCTGTGGAACGAGCACGGCGTCCGCTTCGACGGCGACTGGCACGCCGCCGGCGACGCCTGCAACGCCGTCCGCGAACTGAGCATCGGCTACGAGGCACCGGTGACCCGCCCGGGCACCTACGCCGTCCACCTCTGGCTGGAGCGGCTCGGCACCACGGGCCTCACCTATGGTTTCCGCTTCTGCTCGGCCGACGGCGCGCAGACCTACGCGCGCGGCACCCGGGTCCTGGTCCGGCTGGACGCGACGACGCTGCGCCCCGCGCCGTGGAGCGAAGCCTTCAGGGCCGTGGGCCGGGAACTTCTGCGACCCGCGGACTGACCTCGGTGCGGCCGCCGCGCTCGGCGGTGCGCAGCACACCGGCGAACACCGCGAGACCGCAGGCCAGCACCGTCACCACGCAGAACGAGACCATCAGGCTGGTCGCCTGCGCCACCCCGCCGATCAGGCTCGGCGCGACCAGCCCCGAGGTGTACGTGATGGTCGCCACGCCCGCGATGGCCTGACTGGGGTTGGGGCCGGCGTGCCCGGCCGCCGCGAAGCACAGCGGTACGACGACCGCGATGCCGAGCCCCATCAGCGCGAACCCGGCCATCGCCAGTGCCGGATGCCCGGCGAGGACGATCAGCAGGCCGCCGAGCCCGGCCAGCACACCGCCGGCCCGCACGGTGCGGACCGCCCCGAAGCGGTTCACCACAGCGTCCCCGGCGATCCGGGCCACCGCCATGGTCAGCATGAACCCGGTCGTGCAGGCGGCCGCGACCCCGGCCGAGCTGTCCAGCCGGTCCCGCAGGAACACCGCCGACCAGTCCAGGCTCGCCCCCTCCGCGAACACGGCGCAGAACCCGACCGCACCGATCAGCAGCGCCGAGCGGGGCGGCAGCGCGAACCGCGGGGGCGGCTCCTCGTCCTCGGCGGGCTGCACGTCCAGCACCCCCGAGCAGACCACCAGACCGAGCACGGTGAGGACGGCCGAGGCCAGCGCGAAGTGCACGCGCGCGTCGGTGCCCAGGTGCGCGGCGAGCGTGCCGGCCGCCGAGCCGATCAGGGCGCCCGCGCTCCACATGCCGTGCAGACCCGACATGATCGACTTGCCGAGCAGCCGCTCCACCTCGACACCCAGGGCGTTCATCGCGACGTCGGCCATGCCCGCGCTCGCGCCGTAGGCGAACATCGCCAGGCACAGCGTGTACATGTTCGGCGCGAGGGCCGGCAGGATCAGCGACAGCGTCCACAGCGCGAGCAGCCCGCGCAGTGCCGTACGGCTGCCGAAGGAGTGGCTGATCCGGCCCGCCAGCGGCATCGCGCACGAGGCGCCGAACGCCGTGAACGCCAGGGCGAAGCCGAGCTGTCCCGCGCTCAGCGAGGCATGCTCCTGCACCCAGGGCACGCGGGTGGCGAAGGAACCGGTCACGGCGCCGTGCACGGCGAACACGGCCGCCACGGCGTACCGGGCGCGCCTCACCTCGACACCTGCATGCCCCACGTCACCCATGTTCCAGTCCCTCCCCGGGCGTTCCGCGCGGCGCCGTCGCCGCACCGCCGTAAACTATCAGGGACCCTGCCTGATAGATAGTGGACAACCCGGCCGCGCCCGTCTGGGAGGATGCCCGTCATGCCCGCATCACCGAGCACCGCCCGGGCCATCAACGACCGGCTCGCCCTGCGTCTGCTGCAACGGGAAGGCCCGCTGACGGCAGGGCAGTTGAAGCAGCTCACCGGACTGTCCCGGCCCACGGTCGCCGACCTCGTCGAGCGGCTCAGCGCCTCCGGTCTGATCACGGTGGTGGGGGAGTCCGGCGAGCAGCGCCGCGGCCCGAACGCCCGGCTGTACGGCATCGTCGCCGACCGCGCCCACCTGGCCGCGCTCGATGTGCGCACCGAGGGTGTCTTCGTGCTGGTCTCCGATCTCGTGGGGCGCGTGCTGGCCGAGGGTTCGGTGCCCATCGGCGGGAACACCGGGACCGGGCCGGCCGTGGAGCAGGCGGTGACGGTGGTGGAGCGGACGGTCAAGGAGGCCGGTGGCCGACGGCTTCACACCGTCGGGATCGGGGCGCCGGGCCTCGTCGACCCCGCTACCGGCGACCTCCGCGACTCCGGCGGACTGCCTGCCTGGCACCGCCGGCTCGCCGCGGCCCTCCAGGAACGGCTGCCCGGGGCCCGGGTGACCGTGGAGAACGAGACCAATCTGGCCGCCCTGGCCGAGCAGCGTGAGGGCGCCGCCCGCGACCGGGACACCTTCGTCCTGCTCTGGCTGGGCCATGGCGTCGGCGCCGCGGTCGTCCTGGACGGCACCCTGCGGCGCGGTGCCTCCGGCGGCACGGGCGAGATCGGCTTCCTGCCGGTCCCGGGCACGGCGACCCTGCCGTCGGCGACGGACTGCGACGGCGGCTTCCACTCCCTGGCCGGAGCGGCGGCGATCGCCCGGCTGGCCGTGGAACACGGTCTGCCGGGGGCGGAGCGGGTGGACGGGCCGGGCGTGGCGGTCGTGGTGCGCGAGGCCGTGGCGCGGGTGACGGAGCCGCCCGGCGGGAGGGCCGGGACCGGCCCCGCCGAGCGCTTCCTCGACGCCCTCGCCGACCGGATCGCCATCGGGGCCGCCTCCGTGGTCTCCCTCCTCGACCCGGGCTGCGTCGTCCTCGGCGGGGAGATCGGGCAGGCCGGGGGAGCGGTGCTCGCCGAGCGCGTCGCCGAGCGGCTCCGCCGGATGTCGCCGCTGGTCGCCGAGGTCCGGGCCGGCCGCCTCGGTGGCCCCGCCGTCCTGCGCGGCGCCCTGCTGACGGCCCGGGACCGGGCCCAGGACGAGCTGTTCGCCCCCGACCTGCCGGGCGTCGCGACGCGGGCGTGAGGCCGCGGACACGGCCTCGAGGCCTGTCGGGCGGTAGCCGCCCGCCTCGCGGGGGTTGGGCGGCCCGGCGACGGGCAAGGGCCGTCGTCACCGCCGCCGGGCCCGCCCGCACCCTAAAAGGACTAGACCAGTGCGGTCAATGGTCCGGACCAATACCGCCAGGCGGGGCGCGGGGAGCGGTCTGTGAGTCACTCCACATCATTCACCCGCATGGACCCCTACCGGCCGTGGCACACTGGCCCTGTACCAGAAGCAGCGCACTCCGGGGTCGGTGAAAGTCCGAACCGGCGGTTACAGTCCGCGACCCGGTCGCTTCCAGCGGCCGGTTGACCAGGTGAAATTCCTGGACCGACGGTTAAAGTCCGGATGGGAGGCAGTGCGCGGCGGGCGGGCATGCTCTCATGCGCGTCGCCGGATCTGGGCTCGTCCGCACGTGGACGGGTCCCTGTTCGGCGTCGTCCCCGGAGCTGTCTTCCCGTTCATTCTGTCGTCTTCGACAGGCCCCGGAGTCCGTGCCCCATGAGGCAGGAGGACCCGGGAAGTGTTCACCGGAATCGTCGAAGAGCTGGGTGAGGTCACCGCCGTCGAGAATCTCGGCGACGCCTCCCGTTTCCGGCTCCGCGGCCCCATCGTGACCGAGGGCGCGCAGCACGGCGACTCCATCGCCGTGAACGGGGTCTGTCTCACCGTCGTCGACCACGAGGGCGACGAGTTCACCGCCGACGTCATGGCCGAGACGCTGAACCGCTCCAGCCTGGGCGCGCTCGGTGTCGGCTCCCGCGTCAACCTCGAGCGCCCCACCGCGGTGGGCGCGCGCCTCGGCGGGCACATCGTGCAGGGGCACGTGGACGGCACCGGGCAGGTCCTGGAGCGCAAGCCGTCCGACAACTGGGAGATCGTGAAGATCTCGCTGCCCGCGGATCTCGCCCGCTACGTCGTGGAAAAGGGCTCCGTCACCGTCGACGGCATCAGCCTCACCGTCGTCGACGCCGGCCCCGACCACTTCACGGTGAGCCTCATCCCGACCACCCTCGCCCTGACCACGCTCGGCCACAAGCAGCCCGGCGACCCGGTCAACCTCGAGGTCGACGTCATCGCCAAGTACGTGGAGCGGCTGCTCGCGGCCGGACAGGGGGACGGCAAGTGAACTGGATGAACTCCGAGGCCTTCACCCTCTTCGGCCAGCACATCATCTGGTCCGACATGACCGGGAACATCCTCGGCCTCATCACCCTGGCCCTCGGCTGGCGCCGCTCGCTGTGGACCTGGCCCGTACAGTTCCTCTCGGGCCTGGTCCTCTTCGGGGCCTTCTACGGCCACCTGGCCGGCAGCGCCGGCAAGCAGGCAGTCGTCATGGTCGTCGCGCTGTACGGCTGGTGGCAGTGGCAGCGCCGCAAGGACCGCGCCCCGGACGGCCACATCGTCCCCCGGTTCGCGAGCTGGACCGAGCGGGCGGCGATGCTCGCCGCCGCGGCCGCCGGCACCGTCGCCGTCGCCCTGCTGTTCAAGGCCTACCCCTCCCTCTCCTGGGACCCCTGGCCCGACGCCTACATCTTCGTCGGCACCATCGTCGCCATGTACGCCCAGGCCAAGGGGATGGTGGAGTTCTGGATCGCCTGGCTGCTCGTCGACCTCGTCGGCGTGCCCCTCAACTTCGCCAACGGCTACGCCTTCTCCGGCTTCGTCTACGTCATCTACGGCGCGCTCGTCCTGTGGGGCATGCGCGACTGGTGGCTGCGCTCCCGCAAGGACGCGCGGCCCGTTCTGGAAGGAGCGCCGGCATGACCTCGGCACCTTGGCTCCACAGCACCGAACGCATCGAGGACTTCGGGCTCGACCCCGTCGAGCAGGCCATCGCCGACATCGCGGCGGGCCGCCCGGTCGTCGTCGTCGACGACGAGGACCGGGAGAACGAGGGCGACCTCGTCATCGCCGCCGAGAAGGCCACCCCCGAGATCGTCGCCTTCATGATGAGCGAGTGCCGGGGCCTGATCTGCGCCCCCATGGAGGGCACGGAACTGGACCGGCTGCGGCTGCCGCAGATGGTCGAGGACAACACCGAGTCGATGAAGACCGCGTTCACCGTCTCCGTGGACGCCTCCGCCGCGCACGGCGTCAGCACCGGCATCTCGGCCGCCGACCGCGCCACCACGCTCCAGCTGCTGGCGAGCGGCACCGCCGAGCCCACCGACCTGGTCCGCCCCGGCCACGTCTTCCCGCTGCGCGCCAGGCCCGGCGGGGTGCTGACCCGCAACGGCCACACCGAGGCCGCCGTGGACCTCGCCCGGCTCGCGGGCCTGCGCCCGGCCGGCGCCATCGTGGAGATCGCCGGCGAGGACGGCCGGATGCTGCGGCTGCCCGAACTGATCCCGTTCGCCCGCAAGCACGGCCTGACGATCATCTCCATCGAGGACCTGATCGCCTACCGCCGCGGCAGCGAGCCCACCGTCCGCCGCGAGGCCGAGACCCGTCTGCCCACCCGGCACGGCACCTTCACCGCCTACGGCTACCGCTCCACCGTCGACGGCGTCGAGCACGTCGCCCTCGTCCACGGCGAGATCGGCGACGGCGAGGACGTCCTGGTCCGCGTCCACTCCGAATGCCTCACCGGCGACGTCTTCGCCTCCCTGCGCTGCGACTGCGGCCCCCAGCTCGACGCCGCCCTGGAGCGCATCCAGGCCGAGGGCCGGGGCGTCGTCGTCTACCTGCGCGGACACGAGGGGCGCGGCATCGGCCTGCTGTCCAAACTGCGCGCCTACCAACTGCAGGAGCAGGGCCGCGACACCCTGGACGCCAACCTCGAACTCGGCCTGCCCGCCGACGCCCGCGACTACGGCGCCGGCGCGCGGATCCTCGCCGACCTCGGCGTGCGCGGCGTCCGCCTGATGACCAACAACCCCGACAAGACCGACGCGTTGCTGCGCCACGGCCTGAAGGTCACCGGCCGCGAGCCGATGCCCGTCCAGGCGGGCGAGCACAACCTCCGGTACCTGCGCACCAAGCGGGACCGGATGGGGCACGATCTGCCCTGGCTGGACACCCCGGCCGTGGCCGCCGCCGCGGCCGCGCCCGCGTCCACCTGCGGCAACCAGTAAGCGAACAGCACTGAGGAGAGATGTGAGCGGCAAGGGTGCACCGGAGCTGTCCGTACGGGGCGCGAGCGACCTCAGGGTCGCCGTCATCGCGGCCCAGTGGCACGAGAAGGTGATGGACGGTCTGGTGAACGGCGCCCTGCGCGCCCTGCGCGAGCTGGGGATCGACGAGCCGACCCTGATCAGGGTCCCCGGCAGCTTCGAGCTCCCGGTCGCCGCCAAGGTCCTCGCGGGCCGCGGCTACGACGCCGTGGTCGCCCTCGGCGTCGTGATCCGCGGCGGAACCCCCCACTTCGACTATGTGTGCCAGGGGGTCACCCAGGGCCTCACCCAGGTCTCCGTGGAGACCGGCGTCCCCGTCGGCTTCGGCGTGCTCACCTGCGACACCGAGGAACAGGCCCTGGACCGGGCCGGCATCGAGGGCTCCAGCGAGGACAAGGGCCACGAGGCGGTCACCGCCGCCGTCGCCACCGCCGCCACGCTCCGTTCGGTATCCGAACCCTGGCACTGAGGAGTCGCCCGCACCGCGTAGGGTGGGCACCACCATGTCCAAGAAGACTTTCGAGGAGCTCTTCACCGAGCTCCAGCACAAGGCAGCCCAGGGCGATCCCGCCACTTCCCGCACCGCGGAACTGGTCGGCAAGGGGGTCCATGCCATCGGCAAGAAGGTCGTCGAGGAGGCCGCCGAGGTGTGGATGGCCGCCGAGTACGAGGGCAAGGAGGCGGCCGCCGAGGAGATCTCGCAGCTGCTGTACCACGTCCAGGTGATGATGGTCGCCCGCGGCATCTCCCTGGACGACGTCTACGCCCACCTCTGAGCCGCTCCGGCTCACGATTCCCCCGTCTGACCCAACGCAAAGGAAGCCGACCTCATGCTGCGCATCGCCGTCCCCAACAAGGGTTCCCTGTCCGGCCCTGCGGCGGACATGCTGCATGAGGCCGGCTACCAGCAGCGCCGGGAGTCCAAGGAGCTGCGGATCGTCGACCCGGTGAACGAGGTCGAGTTCTTCTACCTCCGCCCCCGTGACATCGCGATCTACGTCTCCTCCGGCCGGCTCGACATCGGCATCACCGGCCGCGACCTGCTGGTCGATTCCGGCGCCGACGCCGAGGAGATCCTGCCGCTCGGGTTCGCCCGCTCCACGTTCCGCTTCGCCGCCAAGCCCGGCACCGCGACGGGCGTCGCGGACCTCAAGGGCCGCACCGTCGCCACCTCGTACGAGGGCATCGTCGCCGGGCACCTCGCCGACAGCGGCGTCGACGCCTCGGTCGTCCACCTGGACGGCGCCGTCGAGACCGCGATCGAGCTGGGCGTCGCCGAGGTCATCGCCGACGTCGTCGAGACCGGCACCAGCCTGCGCAACGCGGGCCTGGAGGTCTTCGGCGAGCCCATCATGAGGTCCGAGGCCGTCGTCATCCGCCGCACCGGCGCCGACGGCGAGGAGCCCAAGGTCCAGCAGTTCCTGCGCCGCCTCCAGGGCGTCCTGGTCGCCCGGACGTACGTGATGATGGACTACGACTGCCGCGTCGAGCAGTTGGAGAAGGCCGTCGCGCTCACCCCCGGCCTGGAGTCGCCGACCGTCTCCCCGCTGCACAACGAGGGCTGGGTCGCCGTGCGCGCCATGGTCCCCGCCAAGGAGGCGCAGCGGATCATGGACGACCTCTACGAGATCGGCGCCCGGGCCATCCTGACCACCGCCATCCACGCCTGCCGCCTGTAAGGGGTACGCGAACAGATGTCCGAGCTTCCCACCCTCCCCGTCACCTTCCGGCCGGGCCACACGCGGGTGATCCTGCTCACCGCCGGCGTGGCGATCTTCCTGGTCATCTCGGGTGTCGCCCTGCTGCTGGACCTCGGTCCGGGCGAGCGGGCCAGCTTCTTCGTCACCGGAGCGCTCATCTTCTGGGCGCTCGCCCAACTCGCCCGGGTCAAGGTGGTCGCCGAGGAGTCCGGCGTCACCGTGGTCAACATCGCGAGCAAACGGCGCCTGGCCTGGGCGGAAATCCTTCAGGTGAACCTCCGTCCGGGCGATCCCTGGGTGTTCCTCAACCTCAGCGACGGCACCAGCCTTCCCGCGCTCGGCATCCAGCCGGGCCTCGCCAAGCAGCGTGCCATCGCCGACGCGCGGGCGCTCCGGGCGCTCGCCGAGGCCCGCTCGACGGCCCCGGCCGGCGAAGATCAGGGATGAATCGGTGACGTTCGCCCTGCCACTCCGGGCCGTGTCTTGATTAATCTGGAGGTGGAGGCGTTTTTCGTCGCGCCTCCACCCCTGTGGTGCCGCGCCCGGTGGACAGGGGTTCCTGCTACCCGAGGAGTGACCCCCTCCGGCGATGGACGGATCGTCCTGTAGTACCTGCGCCGCCCCCTCCCCCCACTTGGAGGCGGCGGCATCATGACCACCCCCCTGCTGCTCCTGGCAGCTGCCTTCCTGCTGATCCTGGCCAACGGCTTCTTCGTCGCGGCCGAGTTCGGCCTGGTGACGGTCGAACGCCCGGACGCCGAGCAGGCCGCCGCCGACGGCGACAAGCGCGCCGGCACGGTCGTGGAGTCGCTGAAGGAACTCTCCTTCCAGCTCTCCGGCACCCAGCTCGGCATCACCATCACCTCCCTGGTCGTCGGCATGCTCGCCGAACCGGCCCTGGCCGCGCTGCTGCGCGGCCCGTTCACCGCGATCGGCATCCCCCGGGGCGCCGTCTCCGGTGCGGCCGTGGTCACCGGCATGCTCCTGGCCTCCGCGATCCAGATGGTGATCGGCGAACTCGTGCCCAAGAACTGGGCGGTGTCGCGGCCCCTTCAGGTCGCGCGCTTCGTCGCGGGCCCCCAGCACCTCTTCGCCCGCCTGTTCCGGCCGGTGATCTCCGTGCTGAACACGGTCGCCAACCGGCTGGTGCGCGCCCTCGGCGTCGAGCCCGCCGACGAACTGGCCTCCGCCCGCACCCCGGGCGAACTGGTCTCCCTGGCGCGGCACTCCGCACAGGCCGGAGCCCTGGAACAGGACACGGCCGACCTGTTCGTACGCACACTGTCCCTGGCCGAGCTGACCGCGCAGCACGTCATGACCCCCCGGGTCAAGGTCAGCGCCCTGCAGGACTCGGCCACCGCCGAGGACGTGGTCAACCTGACCCGGGCCACCGGGCTTTCCCGCTTCCCCGTCTACCGGGAGAAGATCGACGACGTGGTCGGCATGGCTCACCTCAAGGACGCGCTCGCGGTCCCCGTGAACGACCGGCTGCGTACCCCGGTCGGCCGTATCGCGCGCAGGGCACTGCTCGTGCCCGAGACGCTGCCCGTCCAGCCCCTCCTCGCCCGGCTGCGCAGCGAGCAGCCCATCGCGGTCGTCGTGGACGAGTACGGCGGCACGGCCGGCGTGGTCACCCTGGAGGACATCGTCGAGGAACTCGTCGGCGAGGTCCGGGACGAGCACGACGCCAAGGACGTGCCCGAGCTGGCCCCCGCCCCGCCGGAGGATGGCCGGCCCGCCTGGGACGTCGACGGCGGCTGCCGGGTCGACGTCCTGAAGCGCATAGGCCTCGTCGTGCCCGAGGGGCCGTACGAGACCGTCGCCGGTCTCGTCGCCGACCTGCTCGGCCGTATCCCGGCCCCCGGGGACCGGGCCGAACTGCCCGGCTGGCGGCTCTCCGTGCGCCAGGTGGGCCATTACCGCGCCGAACGGGTGCGTCTGGTCCGCACGACCCCGGCCGTGAACGTCATGGAGACCGTGCGATGAGCGTCCTCCAACTGGCCTTCGCCGCGCTGCTCGTGCTCGCCAACGGCTTCTTCGTCGGCGCCGAGTTCGCGCTCGTCTCCGTCCGCCGCAGCCAGATCGAACCACTGGGCACGGCCCGGGCCCGCCAAGTGCTGTACGGCCTGGAGCGGCTGCCGCAGATGATGGCCGCCGCCCAGTTCGGCATCACCGTCTGCTCGCTGACCCTCGGCGCGGTCGCCGAGCCCACCGTCGCGCACCTGCTGGAGCCGGTCTTCGAGTGGATCCACCTGCCCGACGGGGTGATCCACCCGCTCGGCTACGTCATCGCCCTCGCCGCGGTGGTCTTCTTCCACCTCGTCATCGGCGAGATGGTGCCGAAGAACCTCGCGATGGCGGCCCCCGAGAAGGCCGCGCTGTGGCTGAGCCCGGGGCTGGTCGCCTTCGCCCGGGTGTGCCGGCCCATCACGGTGGCCCTCGGCGCCTGCGCCCAGGGCATCCTGCGGCTCTTCCGGGTCGAGCCCAAGGACGAGGTCGAGGCCGTCGTCACCAGCGAGCAGCTCAACCGTCTGCTGGAGGACTCCGGCCAGGCGGGCCTGCTGGACCCCGAGGAACAGGAGCGCCTGGAGGACGCGCTGGAACTGGGCTCCCGCCCGGTGACGGACGTCCTGCTGCGGCGCGAGTCCCTGATCACGGTGCCGCCGTCGGTCACCCCCGGCGAGATCGTCCGGCTGACGGCCCGCACGGGCTACTCCCGCTTCCCGGTCGCGGCGGCGGACAAGGGCCCCTTCATGGGCTACGTCCATGTGAAGGACGTCCTGGACCTGGAGGACTCCGACCGGGCCGTCCCCCAGCACGTCTGGCGTCCCATGACCACGCTCCGCTCGGAACTCCCGCTCGACGACGCCCTGACCGTCATGCGCCGGGCGGCCACCCACCTGGCCCAGGTCGCGGACGCCTCGGGCCGGATCCTGGGCCTGGTGGCCCTGGAGGACGCCCTGGAGCTCCTGGTCGGCGAGGTCCGCGACCCGGCGCACCGCGGACTCCCGGACATGAAGCTCACCGAACCCAGAGCGACCGAGAACCCGGAACAGGCCATGGCCTGACCACAGGTCCCGCAGCACCGCCCATCCGGCCGCACGGCCGGGTGGGCGGTCCGCTCACGGCCGTGCGAACGCCCCGGCCGACGCCCGCCCCCGGCGCCTACGGAGCGGACGGATCCTGCGGGCCCCGCCCGGAAAGAACCTCCCCGTACGCCTGCATCAGGTCCGGCAGCCGCAGCGTCGCGAGGTCCCCCCGGGACAGCGCCCCGGGATACCCCGACAACCGCAGATCCCGGTACGCACAGCTCTTCTCGTACAGCGTCCGCAGGAACCGCCCGTTCCCGAGCTCGTCGATCCACCCCTGATCGACCACGTGCCCGGCGATGGACCGCAGTTCCTCCAGCGCCTCCTCGTCCCACCGGTCCCCGTTCTCCGCCGCGAGCACCTTGCCGATCTCGGTGAGCTCCAGCGGACGGTAGGAGGGGAAGTCGACCCGCGAGGTGAAGCGGGAGGAGAGCCCGGGGTTCGCGGTGAGCAGCCGGTCCATGCCCTCCGGGTAGCCGGCCAGGATCACCACCAGGTGGTCCCGGTTGTCCTCGGCCCGTTTCAGCAGGACCTGCAGCGCCTCGTCGCCGTACGCGTCCCCCTTGCCGTAGCCCGAGTTGGACAGCGAGTACGCCTCGTCCACGAACAGCACCCCGCCGATAGCGGAGTCGATCAGCTCGTTGGCCTTCACGGCCGTCTGCCCCAGGTACTCCCCGACCAGATCGGCCCGCTGCGCCTCCACCAGATGGTCGCCGCCGAGCAGGCCCAGTGCGTAGAACACGCGCCCGAGGATCCGCGCGACCGTGGTCTTCCCCGTCCCCGACGGCCCGGAGAACACGAAGTGCCGCTTCGGCGGCTGCACCGGCAGCCCCTGCCCGGCCCGCAGCCGCGCCATGTTCAACTGCGCGGACAACGCCTTGACCTGGCGCTTGACCGGCTCGAGCCCCACCATCCGCTCCAGCTCGGCGAGCGCCTCCTCGAGTAACGCGGGATCGGTCGGCCCGGCCGGCAGGACGGAGGAGGGCACCCCGCTCTTCACGCGCACCAACGGATCGGAGACCGACGGCAGCGGCCCGCCCGGCAGATCCGGCTCCGTCAGCCGCAGATCGCGGCCCTCCGTGCCGAAGAGCGGATCGAGCGTGTCCGGCCCGTCCATGGCGTCCGCCCCGGCACCGGTCAGGGTGATCGCCGCGAGGTCGGCCGGATCGTCGTACCCGTCGCCCTCGGCGATCGCGGCCAGCCGGGCCGAGGTGTCCATGAAGGCCGGGTCGATCCGGTGCACCGCCCGGTACAGGGGGAGCGCGGCGGCGCTGCGCCCGGTGCCCTCGTGCGCCCGCGCCAGCCAGTACCGCAGCTCCTTGCGCTGCGGCTGCTCGCTGCGGCAGCGCATCAGGGCCGCCGCGAGCAGCGGCTCGGCCTGGCCGTACATCTCCAGGCGGACCCGGGCCATGCCGCCGAACAGGCCCGCCTCGATGCCGAGCAGTGCGTCGTCGAGCAGCGGGTCGGTGTGCCGCACCAGCTGGTCCCAGTCCTTGACCAGGTAGGCGCGGCAGGCGTGCAGGAAGCGGACCTGCGGGTCGGTGTCCACCGGGGGCAGCCCGGCGAGCGCCCGGTCCAGCTCGGGCACGTGCCGGCCGTCGAGCCAGTGCGAGGCGTGCGCGAGCAGCAGATCGCGCGGGCTCTCCAGCACCGGCTGCACCCACCAGCCGAGCCAGTACCAGGAGTTGAGAGTACGGCGGTGCCGGGCGCGCTGCTCCCCGAAGCGCTCCCGGTGCCGGCACATCCGCAGCAGCGCGGTGGTCGTGTCGACCCGCAGCGCGTGCAGTCCGAGCCAGGCGTCCGCCATCCCCGGGTCCATCCGGACCGCTGCGCGGAACTCCTCCTCCGCCTGGGGATAGGCGCCCATCGTGTAGGCGTCCACACCTCGCAGCCAGGCGAGGTCGGCCGGGGCCTCGGGGCCCTGCGTGCCGAAGTCCATCCCGTCCCCCACAGACCGTGCCCCCGTTGGTTCACCGCCGGGCAGTCGCCCGGCGGCCGCCGCGGACGAACCGCTGTGCCGCGGACCGGAGTTGCAGGTGCGCGAGGCAGTCGCTCGAAGGCCGCACCGAGGGCATCGTACCTGGGGTACGACCGCGTGCCGAAGGGTGCCGCACGGCCCGTTCGGCGAGGTGGGAGCAGACGGGGCGCACACGAAATGGTGACCCACGGTGAGCGTTTCGGCGCGAGAGAGGGCCGGAAAGGCGGTCCGCGGGCAGAACGAAGCCCCCGATCACGGGGGAACAACCGGGGGCTTCGCGTCTGCGGGCGGCTCCGAATGGCCGCACATTGGAAACGTAAGACCTGCACGGCTCCCGGGTCAAGCGGACTCGGGGCACTCAAAAAAGTTCCCCCGCAGGGGCCTTGGCGCGCTCACCGCACCGCGGACGGTCCATCACGGTGAGTGACGATCTGGTCCGTTCCAAGGGTGCCCGCCGGTCCCGTCAGCACCTCGTACCCCTGCGGTGTCTGCCGCACCAGGAGGTCCGCATGGGGGCGCGAGGGGTCGGCGGCGAAGTGCGCGTGCTCCGCCTCGGTCCACCCGGACCAGAACTCGCGCTGCGCCTCCCCGTCCCGCAGCCGGCCGCGCGCCCAGGACTCCTCGCGTGGCAGTTCCATCCACAGCAGCCGCGCCAGATACGGCCGCAGCGCCCGGCGGCCGGCGCCGACGCCTTCGATGACGACCACGGGCGCGGGGGGCAGCGGCCGCGGCGGGCCGAACGCCTGGGCGCTCCAGTCGTAGGGGGTGTAGTGCGCGCGCTCGCCCCGGGCCAGTGGGCCGAGCACCTGGGCCGTCAGCCGCTCGGTCCAGTCGAAGAGCCGCTCATGGCTGGCGATGTCGTCGAGGTGCAGCACCGGCGCCCCGCCCAGCGCGGCGGCCAGCCGCCCGGCGAAGGTGGACTTCCCGGACCCGGCGTGCCCGTCGACGGCGATCAGGCGGACCGGCCCCAGCGAGGGGGGCAGGCCGCGCAGCCGGGCGGCAAGGTCGTGAATGGCGATTCCCGAGGTGTGGTGCGGTGTGGGGGCGTTTTCCGGAAACAGTGTAGTAGCGGCCCATAGCGCCGGTGCCGGTGCGTCGGCGCCCGGAGCCCGGAGGGGCAAGAAAACGTCACTTCTTGAACCACTGGCCGGCCACCGGTCAATCAAACAGATTAAGCATGCAAATCCGTTGACCGATATGTGAAATTCGGCGTTCCAGGCGCGCCGACTGCTGAGTAAGGTGCCTCTTGCGCGAGTGCGGCGCATCGTAACGGGGACGGACAGGAGAACATGGCCGCGGAGTTATTCGAAGGGCAGTATGTGTGGCATCCGGCGGCCGACGACCGTGTCCTGGCGAGCGTATGCGTCGATGTGCGCGCCGGCCGATATCGAAGCGCGGGCGAAGCCCTCGTCGAGACGCGTTCCGACTTCGCCCTACGCGCCCACCGCTCGCTCGTGCTGGCCTCCGAGGCGGCCGGCACCGATCTCGTCGAACGCTGGCTGGACGAGGAGCCGACGCCCGAGGCGGCGCTGCTGTGGGCCCGGGTGGCCGTGCAGCGCGCGATGCGCGCCGCCGACGCCCGCGACGAACGGGCCGAGGCACTGGAGCGGATAGCGCTCACCGCCTGCGACCGGGCCGCCGCGCTGACCCCCGGCGACCCCACCCCCTGGGTCGCGAAGCTCACCATGGCCCGGCTGCACCGGCTGCGGGATCCCGCCCCGCAGGGGCTGCTCACCGCTCCGCCCGGCCCGTGGCGGCTGTTCGCACACGTCTTGTCCCTCGACCCGTGGCACCGCGAGGGTCACCACCGCTTCCTGTCCTGCTTCTTCACCCGCTACGGCGGTTCGGTCAACGCGGCCTGGGACGTGGCCGCCTTCCTCAGCCAGCGCGCGCCCGCGGACTCCGCGCTCCGGCTGCTGCCGCTGGTCGCCCTGGTCGAGAGCTACAACCCCACCCAGCTGCTCGCCGACCGGGTCTGGGAGCAGCCCCAGTGGCGCTCCACCGCACTCGCGGTCTACCACAACTGGCTGCCCGCGGTGGCCGGCTACCGCTTCACCCCGGTGCTCGACCTGGCCTACCTCGCGCACGCGCTGGTCATGGCCCAGTGCGGGTTCGAGGCCCGGGCGGTCTTCACAGCGATGGGCCCGTACGCCTCGCGCATGCCCTGGAGCGCCTTCGGTGAGCCCGCCGAACAGCTCTCCCGGGCCCGGCGCGGCTGCGGTCTGCCCGTCCCGGGAGCCGCCTGATTCGTACCTGCTCCGCCCCCCACCAAAAGAAAGGTCGATCTGTGTCGGAACGGATATCGGCTCCACGGGCCAACGCCCGCGGGGGAGAGGACGCGGTCGTGCTCGACGACGACGCGACCCTGCACGCGATGGGTTATCCGCGGAAACTCACCCGACGCTTCAAGGCGTTCGACAATTTCGCGATCTCCTTCACCATCATCAATATCCTCTCGGGTATTTTCTCGTCCTTCGGATTCGGTATGAACGCGGGTGGCCCCCGTATTCTCGTGTTCGGCTGGATCGGTGTCTCCGTCATGGTGCTGTTCATCGGCGCGGCGATGGCGGAGGTCGCGTCGGCGTATCCGACGAGTGGCGCGCTGTATTTCTCGGCGGGCAAACTCGCCAAGCGTCACAAGGGTGCCTGGTCCTGGTTCACCGGCTGGCTGAACTTCGTGGGCCAGATCGGCGGCACCGCCGCCACCGGCTACGCGGCGGCCACGTTCATCCAGGCCTTCGTCGCCCTGCAGTGGTCCTCGTACCAGCCGACCGCGCACCAGACGGTGCTGATCACGGCTGTGATCATCGTGCTGCAGGGGCTCGCCAACACCTTCACGGTCCAGCTCGTCGCCGTACTGAACCGTATTTCCGTGTGGTGGCTGCTGATCGGACTCGTGGTGATCGTGACCGCACTCATCGTGATGCCCGACCACCATCAGTCCGCGTCCTTCGTGACGCATTTCGAGAACAACACCGGCTTCACGAACGGGCTTTACGGCGGCATGCTCGGTCTGCTGGTCACCAGCTGGACCTTCACCGGCTTCGACGGCAGCTTCCACATGTCCGAGGAAACGGTCCAGGCGACGGTCAACGCGCCCAAGGGCATCACCCGTGCCATCGGCTATTCGGCGATCACCGGTCTGATCCTGATGCTCGCGCTGGTCTACAGCATTAGCGACTACGGCAAGGTGGCCGGTTCGGCCGCGCCGCCCGTCCAGATTCTCATCGACGGCCTCGGCCTCGGCGCCGCCAAGGTGATGCTGCTCATCGTCATCGGGGCCATGCTCTTCTGCGGTCTGGCCAACCTCACCAGCAACACCCGGCAGATCTTCGCCTTCTCCCGGGACGGCGCCATGCCCGGCTCCCGCTGGTGGCACACGGTCTCCGCGCGCACCCGGACGCCGGTCAAGGCGGTCTGGCTCGCGGTGGGCTGCTCGCTCGCCCTGGTGATCCCGGGCTGGTGGTCGCACACGGCGTTCACCGCCATCGTGAGCGTCAACGTGGTCGGGCTGTTCCTCGCCTACGCCGTGCCGGTCTTCCTGCGGCTGCGGCTCGGCGACGAGTTCCAGCCCGGGCCCTGGCACCTGGGCCGCTGGGGCAAGCCGATCGGCTGGGTCGCGGTGACGTGGATCCTGCTCAGCAGCGTGCTGTTCATGCTGCCGCAGGCGTCGCCCATCACCGCCGACTCCTTCAACTACGCCCCGATCGCCCTGGCCGTCGTTCTGCTCGTGGCCACGGCCTGGTGGTTCGCCACCGCCCGCCGCCGCTTCCAGGGACCGGTCAGCTACGGCCGCCCCGACGAGGTCGCCGCGATGGACCTCATCTGACCCCGCCGAACGGCACGGCCCCGGCGCACGGCGGACCGCCCGCGCCGGGGCCGCGGCACACTTCGCGGCACACCCCCGCAGGTCCCATCACTGTTCTAGACCAATATTGGTGGCGCGCCATACGGCGGAAGTGCTGGCAGGGGCATGCCGTCTCCGTTCATAGTTGGCGCACCAACCGCACCAGCCCCGACCCGGACACCTGGGGGTCCCGCGCCCATGAGCAGAGCCCAGCAGCCCTCCCGCAGAACCGTTCTCGCCGCCGCGGTGGTCGCCGCGGTCGCCTCGGGGACCATGCCCGCGGCCGCGGCCACCGCGTCGGCGCCCGCCGGCACCGGCACCGCCGCCGCGCCGGGCCGCCCCGTCGACTACCACGCCTGGACCTCGTACCGCGACTGGCGCCGAGGCAGCGCGGAGGGCGTCCGGGCCGTACCGGGCCGCCGCCCCGGCGCCGAGATCGGGGCCGCAGCGGGCAGCACCGACTACACCGACCCGCACACCGGCCGTACGGCCACCTGGGAGTACGCGACCTGGACCTCCCCGGTCCACCGGCTCGCCGTGCCCGCGACCGAGGTCATCGCCTCCTGGAACGCGCACACCCCCGAGGGCACCTGGCTCCAGGTCGAGCTGCGCGGCACCTACTCCGACGGCACGGACACCCCCTGGTACGTCATGGGCCGCTGGGCCGCCGGCGACCAGGACATCAAGCGCACCTCGGTGGACGACCAGACCGACGGCAAGAGCACGATCTGGACCGACACCTTCTCCATCGACGACGCGAGCACCGGGCTGCGCCTGGACTCCTACCGGCTGCGCCTCACCCTGTACCGCAGGCCCGGCACGCGCCTCACCCCGACCGTCTGGCGGCTCGGCGCCATGGGCTCCGACATCCCCGACCGCTTCACCGTGCCCGCGTCCGCCCCCGCCCTCTCCGGGGAACTGGCGGTCCCGCGCTACTCGCAGGAGATCCACAAGGGTCAGTACCCGGAGTACGACAACGGCGGCGAGGCCTGGTGCAGCCCCACCTCCTCGCAGATGATCATCGAGTACTGGGGCGGCCGTCTCAGCCCCGAGCAGCTGTCCTGGGTCGACCCGTCCTACGCCGACCCGCAGGTGGACCACGCAGCCCGGTACACGTACGACAACCAGTACGAGGGTTGTGGCAACTGGCCGTTCAACGCCGCCTACGCGGCCACGTTCGACGGCATCCAGGGAGTGGTCACCCGGCTCGCCTCGCTCAGCGACCTGGAGACCCTGGTCGCGGCCGGCATCCCGGCCATAACGTCCCAGTCCTTCCTCAAGACCGAGCTGACCGGCGCCGGATACGGCACGTCGGGCCACCTCATGACCGTGATCGGCTTCACGGCCGACGGCGACGTGATCGCCAACGACCCGGCCTCGCCGAGCGACGAGGCGGTGCGGCGGGTGTACCTGCGCCGGGAGTTCGAGAACATCTGGCTCAGGACCAAGCGGTACGACGCGAACGGCAAGGTCAGAAGCGGCACGGGCGGGGTCTGCTACCTCTACTTCCCGGCCCACCCGACCGCGCGTCAGCGCAAGGCGCTCGCCGCGGTGGGGGTGTGCTGATCCGGGCCGTGTGAGCAACGTCTCCGCCGCGAACGCCGTCGCGGGTGGCAAGGTGGACAAACGGGTGGGGGGATTCCACTTCGTACGTCCGACCTCTGTGAGAACACCATGACCGCACACCCGGCCACCGCCACCCGCGTCGGCACCGGAGGCCCCGAGGAAGACGGCCCGGAGATCCTCGAGCACATCATGGGCTGGGTGCTCGTCGTCGTGGTCGCGATGCTGGTGACCCGGCTCGGCCTGCTCTGAACCGGCCCGGCCCCGCGCCGGGCCGGCATGTTCTGACATACTGCGGACTGTCCCGCCGACCTCCTAGACCAGGGTCGAAAGTGAATATGCGTCCACAGCGTGCCGCCGTCCGTCCCCGGGCGCGCGGCACCGAGCGTTCCGAGGCGCGTCGCGCCGAACTCATCGCCATCGGACGAAAGTTGTTCGCCGACACGTCCTACGACGCGCTGTCCATGGACGACATCGCCCGGCAGGCGCACGTCGCCAAGGGGCTGATCTACTACTACTTCCAGTCCAAGCGCGGCTACTACCTGGCGATCATCCACGCCTCCGTCGCCGACCTGGTCGACTTCGCCGCGAGCGGCCTCGAACTGCCCGCCGTGGACCGCGTCCACCGCACCATCGACACCTATCTGCGCTTCGCCGAGCACCACCAGGCCGCCTACCGCACCATCGTCAGCGGCGGGGTCGGCTTCGACACCGAGGTGCACGCCATCCGGGACGGCGTCCGCGAGGCCATCGTCGCCACGATCGCCGAAGGGGCCTACGGCCGCCGGGACATCGCGCCGCTGGCCCGCATGGGGCTGCTCTCCTGGGTGTGCAGCGTGGAGGGTGCCACCCTCGACTGGATCGACCGCCCCGAACTGCCCCGGGACACCATGCGCGACCTGCTGGTGAAGACCCTCGGCGGGGCACTGCGCGCCATCGAGGAACTGGACCCGACCCACCCGGCGCCGCCGCCCGCGCGCCGCGACGCGTAGCGGGCGTGGAGCGGAGGCTCGCGCTCCTCCGCTCCACGCCCCGAACGCCGATTGCCCGGAAGCTAGTTGATCGCCTTGATCAGCTCACCGTTCGCGGTGTCGCCGCTCAGCTCCCAGAAGAACGTGCCGCCGAGTCCCTGCTGGTTCTTGTACGCCATCTTCGTGCCGATGGTCGCCGGGGTGTCGTAACTCCACCAGTTGCTGCCGCACTTGGCGTACGCCGTGCCGCCCACGGTGCCGGTGGCCGGGCACTTGGTCTTCAGCACCTTGTAGTCCTCGATGCCCTGCTCGTACGTGCCCGCCGCCGGGCCGGTCGCGGTACCGCCCGGCGCCGCCTGGGTGACGCCGGTCCAGCCGCGGCCGTAGAAGCCGATGCCGAGCAGCAGCTTCGAGGCCGGAACGCCGAGGCCCCTGAGCTTGGCGATGGTCGCCGAGGTGTGGAAGCCGGCCTTCGGGATGCCCTGGTAGGAGTTCAGCGGGGAGTGCGGGGCGGTCGGGCCGGCCGCGTCCCAGGCGCCGAAGTAGTCGTAGGTCATCGGGTTGTACCAGTCGACGTACTGCGCCGCGCCCGCGTAGTTCGCCGCGTCGATCTTGCCGCCGCTGGTGGCGTCCGCGGTGATCGCCGCGGTGACCAGGCTGCCGGAGCCGAACTTCGACCGCAGGGCGGCCATGACGTTCTTGAAGGCCTCCCGGCCGCTGGTGTCGCAGGTGTTGCCGCAGGCGTTCGGGTACTCCCAGTCGATGTCGATGCCGTCGAAGACGCCCGCCCACTTGGAGTTCCTCACCAGGTCGTAGCAGGACTGGGCGAAGGCGGCCGGGTTCTTCGCGGCCTCACCGAATCCGCTCGACCAGGTCCAGCCGCCGAACGACCACAGCACCTTCAGGCCCGGGTGCTTCTTCTTCAGCTTGAGCAACTGGTTGAAGTTGCCGCGCAGCGGCTGGTCCCAGGTGTCGGCCACGCCGTCGACGGACTCGGTGGCGGTGTAGGCGCGGTCGGTGGCCGCGTACGAGTCGCCCATCGCGCACTTGCCGCCGGTGACGTTGCCGAAGGCGTAGTTGATGTGGGTGAGCCTGGCCGCGGAGCCCGAGGTCTCGATGTTCTTGACGTAGTACTTGCGGTCGTAGGTGCCCCATTCGGTGAAGTAGCCGACGACCTTGGACCCGGCCTTGACCTGGGGTGCCGCCGCAGTGGCCGGGGCGGCGGCGGTCGCGGTGCCCGCGCCGGCCAGGAGCCCGGCGCCGAGAACGGCGGAACACGCGGCGGCGGCGAGCGCCCGGAACCGGGCGCGGGGGCGGTGGGGAGTGTGCATCGGGGTGGCTCCTCGTGGGGGAGAGGGGAACGCGCGCCGATTGGCATGAACGCGGTAAAGCGTTGGTCATGCACAGTAGGAGGACTAGACCAATAGGTCAATGGTTCGGACCAATCTCGGGGGTGGATAACGCTTCGGCTGGATTCTTGGAGTAAGCGGTCGTTAACTGGTGACGGGAGGTCGCTGATCGGGCATACTCACGGCACACAGCCGCTGGTCAGCAGCTTCCGAGACCCGGAAGCGGGTGCCTCGGCCGGAACCGGAACGACCAGGCGGAGCCGCCCCACCCAAGGCGCACATCCGCCCCGTGTGCCCGAACAGGGAGGAGACCGACGCCATGTCCGACCGCGACCCGCAGCCGGTGGAGCGTCTACTGCCGACGGAAGAGGCGAGGGATCTGCTCGCGCTCGTCCGTGAGCTGGCGCAGCGCGAGATCGCGCCGAAGGCGGCCGAGGAGGAGGACGCCGGGCACTTCCCGCGCGAGGTCTTCACCCTGCTCTCGGAAACGGGCCTGCTGGGCCTGCCGTACGACTCCGAGTACGGCGGCGGTGACCAGCCCTACGAGGTCTACCTCCAAGTCCTGGAGGAACTGGCCGCGGCCCGCCTGACCGTCGGCCTGGGCGTCAGCGTGCACACCCTCGCCTCCTACGGGCTCGCCGCCTACGGCACCAAGCAGCAGCAGGTCGAGCACCTGCCCGCCATGCTCGGCGGCGGCCTGCTGGGCGCCTACTGCCTCTCCGAGCCGTCCTCCGGCTCCGACGCCGCATCCCTGCGCACCAAAGCCGTGCGTGAGGGCGACGACTGGGTGATCACCGGCACGAAGGCCTGGATCACACACGGCGGCATCGCCGACTTCTACACCGTGATGGCCCGCACCGGGGAGCCCGGACCGCGTGGGATCACCGCCTTCCTGGTGCCCGGCGACGCCGAGGGGCTGAGCGGCGCGGTGCCCGAGAAGAAGATGGGCATGAAGGGCAGCCCGACCGCCCAGGTCCACCTCGACGGCGTCCGGGTGCCCGACAGCCGGCGCCTCGGTGAGGCGGGGCAGGGCTTCGCCATCGCCCTGTCCGCCCTCGACTCGGGCCGGCTCGGCATCGCGGCCTGCGCCATCGGCCTGGCCCAGGCGGCGCTGGACGAGGCGGTCGCCTACGCCGCCGAGCGCCGGCAGTTCGGACGGAGCATCGGCGACTTCCAGGGCCTGCGCTTCATGATCGCCGACATGGCCACCCAGATCGAGGCCGGCCGGGCGCTCTACCTCGCCGCGGCCCGGCTGCGCGACGCGGGCAGGCCGTTCGCCAAGCAGGCCGCCATGGCCAAGCTGCACTGCACCGACACGGCCATGAAGGTCACCACGGACGCCGTGCAGATACTCGGCGGCTACGGCTACACCGCCGACTTCCCGGCCGAGCGCTACATGCGCGAGGCCAAGGTCCTGCAGATCGTCGAGGGCACCAACCAGATCCAGCGGATGGTCATCGCCCGTCACGTGGCAGGGCCGGAGGGTCGCTGAACTCGCCGCTGCGCACCGTCGGGGCCGCCAGCCTGATCCACTCCGGATCGTGGCGGCCCGGCAGGGTGCGGCCTCCGTCGGCCCAGGTGCGCATGAGAGCGCGGTAGATGGGCGGGTCCTGCGGCGCGGACGGCGCCACCGGTCCTGCGGGGCGGGGTACGAAGATCCGGCGCTGACGCCCGGTGGCCGTGTGCAAGGCGGTCATGCCCGGAAGAACGCGGCGTGGGCCGGGCGGGTCACCACCCGGTGGAATCGAGCTTCAGTTCACCGGCGTCCGCTCCCGCGCGCCGCTGGAACCGCCGTCCCGGCGGACCCGCGGGCGATCGCTCCGCAGGTGCTGATTCCGGACATGTCCGTCCCGCCTCCGGACGTGTCCGTCCCGCGCCGCGGCGGCTCGCGCGGCCGCGGTGCGGGACGACGTGTCGGTGAAGGGTGAGGCGGCTCAGGCCGCCTGGCGGCCCATCGACTGCACGCGCATCGGGCGCGAACCCGGGCCTCCGACGTGCGAGAAGGGCTGCGTCCGCCAGTTCAGACCCTGGGGGAGCGTCAGCAGCAGGGCGGTGTCCTGCTCCTGCGGGGCGAAGGACTCGTCCGCGGGGCGGGCCTCGGTCGCGGCGCGGCCCGTGCCCGCGCAGACCGTCAGGCCGAACGGGTTCCACGGCGAGGCGCACAGCGCGTGCTCCGGCAGGAACTCCTCGTCCGCCAGCAGCGCGATCGGCTGCGCGCAGTCCGGGCAGAGCACCCGGTACATCTCGAAGGTGTCGTAGGCGTCGAGTTCGTCGGCCTGGTCGGCGTCGGGTTCGACGCCCTCCGGCTCGGGCTCGACGACCGGCTGCTGCCGCTTGGACGCGGATCGACCAGGGCGCTTGACACTCTGCATGGGATTCTCCCCCTAAGGCTGGGCCGTGAAGGCACTGCGGCCTCGACCACAGCAAGCACTTCCCGCCACGTCCGGGGGGTAATCACGAGAGCATCACGGAGGATGCTCGTTCGCTGTGGTCTTCGTCACATGCCCCGCGCAGACGTCCGGTGCGGCCCTTTTGTCCCCCGTCGTCCGCCCGGATCGCACCCCGCCGACTCGGCCCCGGCCTGCGCGCACCTCGCAAACCGGGCATGACCAGCGTTGCCCAGGTATCCGAGGAGATCACGCGCACTGTAGGTTTTGGCGCCATGGAGGAGCTGGACCGTCAGATCGTGCAGCTGCTCGTCAAGGACGGGCGGATGAGCTACACAGACCTGGGCAAGGCCACGGGCCTGTCCACGTCGGCCGTGCACCAGCGGGTGCGCCGGCTCGAACAGCGTGGCGTCATCCGCGGCTACGCCGCGGTCGTCGACCCCGAGGCCGTCGGGCTGCCGATGACCGCTTTCATCTCGGTGAAACCGTTCGACCCCAGCGCGCCCGACGACATCGCGGACCGTCTCGCCGGCGTCCCCGAGATCGAGGCCTGCCACAGCGTCGCCGGCGACGAGAACTACATCCTCAAGGTGCGTGTGTCCACCCCGCACGAACTGGAGGAGCTGCTCGCCCGGCTGCGCGGCCTGGCCGGGGTCTCCACGCGCACCACCGTCGTGCTGTCCACCCCGTACGAGGCGCGCCCCCCGAGGATCTGAACCGGCCGCCCCGGTGCCGCGCGTGCCCCACGCGCGCGAGAGACTGTGGGGCATGAGTGAGCAGTCCGCCGACCCCAAGACCGTCCTCCTGCGCCGCGGAGAGGTCCACAGCCCCGCCGACCCCTTCGCCACCGCCATGGTGGTGGAGCGGGGCCAGGTCGCCTGGGTCGGCTCCGAGGGTGCCGCCGATGCCTTCGCCGACGGCGTGGACGAGGTGGTCGACCTCGACGGCGCCCTGGTCACCCCCGCCTTCACCGACGCCCATGTGCACACCACCGCCACCGGCCTCGCGCTGACCGGCCTCGACCTGTCCGGCGCGCCTTCCCTGGAGGCGGCCCTCGCCCTGGTCCGCGACTTCGCCGCCGCCCGGCCCGACGACCGGGTCCTGCTCGGCCACGGCTGGGACGCCGCCCGCTGGCCCGGCGGCAGGCCGCCGACACGCGCGGAACTCGACACCGCCACCGGCGGCCGCCCGCTCTACCTCTCCCGCATCGACGTGCACTCGGCGGTCGTCACCACCGCCCTGCTGGACCTGGTTCCCGGCGCCGTCACCCGCGAGGACGCGCCGCTCACCGCCGACGCCCACCACGCCGTGCGCGAGACCGCCCTCGCCGCCGTCACACCGGCCCAGCGCGCCGAGGCGCAGCGCACCGCCCTCGCCCATGCCGCCTCCTTGGGTATCGGCTCGGTGCACGAGTGCGGTGGCCCGCAGATCTCCTCCGAGGACGACTTCACCGCCCTGCTGCGGCTCGCGGCCGAGGTGCCCGGGCCGCGCGTGATCGGCTACTGGGCCGAGCAGAACATCGACAGGGCCCGCGAGCTGGGCGCGCTCGGCGCCGCCGGTGACCTCTTCGTGGACGGCGCCCTCGGCTCGCACACCGCCTGTCTGCACCAGCCGTACGCCGACGCCGGGCACACCGGTACCGCCTACCTGGACGCCGACGCCGTCGCCGCCCATGTCGTCGCCTGCACCGAGGCGGGGCTCCAGGCGGGCTTCCACGCCATCGGCGACGCGGCCGTCACCGCGGTCGTGGAGGGCGTGCGCGCGGCTGCCGAAAAGGCCGGCCTCGCCCGGGTCCGCGCGGCCCGGCACCGCGTCGAGCACGCCGAGATGCTCACCCCCGAGGCGGTGGCCGCCTTCGCCGAGCTGGGCCTGATCGCCTCCGTGCAGCCGGCCTTCGACGCGCTCTGGGGCGGCGAGGACGGCATGTACGCCCGCCGTCTGGGCGCCGAGCGGGCCCGCGCCCTCAATCCGTTCGCCGCGCTGCTGCGGGCCGGCGTCCCCCTGGCGTTCGGCTCCGACAGCCCCGTCACCCCGCTCGACCCCTGGGGCACGGTCCGAGCCGCCGCGTTCCACCACACGCCCGAGCACCGGGTGTCCGTCCGCGCCGCGTTCACCGCCCACACGCGTGGCGGCTGGCGGGCCATCGGCCGGGACGACGCCGGCGTCCTGGTGCCCGGCGCGCCCGCCGACTACGCCGTCTGGCACACCGGTGAGCTGGTCGTCCAGGCCCCCGACGACCGGGTGGCCCGCTGGTCCACCGACCCGCGCTCCGGCACCCCCGGCCTGCCCGATCTGAGCCCCGGTGGCGAGCTGCCCCGCTGCCTGCGCACCGTGGTCGGCGGGCGGACGGTGTTCGTACGGCCGGGCGAGTGATCTCCGGGGGTGGCGCGACGGCGCTAACGGGGCGCCGCAGCCTCGCCCTACCTGCGCATCCTCCGGGTTCACCACGCAGGGCGGTACGTCCGTGCAGGTCAGGCGGCTGTTGACAGTCGGCGGCCGGGGGCCGGTAGGTTCGGCGGAGTCCACCACCGGACGCCCGACCGTGGAGTGTTCGCGCACTCGTCGCAGCGCCGCTGGGTCAGGGACGGTGTGCCGCACCGGGCACCGTCACTGGCAGCCAGGCTCAGCGCCCGCGCCGACGGGGGAACGCTCCGGCCGGTCGGCAAGGTGTGACCCGGGTGGGGCCCGGTTGCTCAGTAGACAACGGCTTTCGGTCGACCCGCAGCCAGCGGGTCCCAGGTCGGCCCGAAGGGCGCCGGGCCCCCATCCGCAGTGGAACGCGGATGCCGAAAAGCACATTCTTACCCCACGCTTGAGGAAACAACACCACCGTACGAGCGTGCCGTCGCGTCATCGCAGGCCGCGGCCACTATGGTGGACGCCTGCGTACGACATGAAGGGGCAGCAGTGAACGACGGCGACGGGACCCTCGCGGCCAAGGCCCAGGGGAGGCAGTTCGGTCCGCTCGGCACGGCCTTGGTGATCATCCCGACCTACAACGAGGCGGAGAACATCAAGTCCATCGTCGGCCGGGTGCGCAAGGCCGTTCCCGAGGCGCACGTACTGGTGGCGGACGACAACAGCCCCGACGGCACCGGCAAACTGGCCGACGAGCTGGCCGTCGACGACGACCACGTCCAGGTGCTGCACCGCAAGGGCAAGGAGGGCCTGGGCGCCGCCTACCTGGCGGGCTTCCGCTGGGGCATGGAACACGGCTACGGCGTGCTGGTCGAGATGGACGCCGACGGCTCCCACCAGCCCGAGGAACTGCCCCGGCTGCTCACCGCGCTCAAGGGCGCCGACCTGGTGCTCGGCTCACGCTGGGTGCCCGGCGGCCGGGTGGTGAACTGGCCCAAGTCCCGCGAGTTCATCTCCCGGGGCGGCAGCCTCTACTCCCGCCTCGCCCTGGACCTGCCGCTGCGCGACATCACCGGCGGCTACCGCGCCTTCCGCCGCGAGACCCTCGAGGGCCTGGGCCTGGACGATGTCGCCTCGCAGGGCTACTGCTTCCAGGTCGACCTGGCCCGGCGCGCGGTGAAGGCCGGCTACCACGTCGTCGAGGTGCCCATCACCTTCGTGGAGCGCGAACTCGGCGACTCCAAGATGAGCCGCAACATCGTGGTCGAGGCGCTGTGGCGGGTCACCGCCTGGGGTGTCGGGGACCGTGTCGGCAAGGTCACCGGCAAGGCCGGGCAGGACCGGACCCGGCCGCACGGCGCCCGCTGACCGTCCCGCCGCCCCGCTTATCCCGCGCTGAGCCGCGGCCAGGCACACTGGGAGCATGACGACTGGCGTTCCCACCTCTCCTCCCGCCGCCCGGCCCCGCCGATCCCGGCTGCGCAGGTATCTGCCGCTGGGTCTTGCCGTGTGGCTGGTGCTGGAGATCTGGCTGCTGACCCGGGTCGCGGGCGTGGCCGGCGGCCCCACCGTGTTCCTGCTCCTGGTGGCGGGCGTGGTCGTCGGCTCGGTGATCATCAAGAGGGCGGGGCGCCGCGCCTTCCAGAACCTCAACGAGGCGCTGCAGCGAGGCGGTTCGCCGGCCCGCGGCGGCGGCAACGGGCTGCTGATGCTCGGCGGTCTGCTGCTGATGATTCCGGGCCTGGTGTCCGACGTGGCCGGACTGCTCCTGTTGCTCCCGCCGGTCCAGAAGGGCGTGGGCCGCTGGACCGAGCGCACCCTCGGCCGCAGGCTCCGCCGCGCCGCCCCGGGCAGCCTGGGCGATGCCTTCCAGCAGGCCCGCATGCACCGCCCCGACGGCAAGGTGGTGCAGGGCGAGGTCATCAGGCAGGACACCCCCGAGCCCAGCGAGCAGCGCCCCCCGCTGACCCGCTGAGGCCTCTCGGGCAGGCCGCTCGGCGCGGCTGTTTCGGGACAGCACGAAACCGCGGGCGCCGTACGTGGATCACGTACGGCGCCCGCGGTTTCTCGTGCGTTCTCGCGTCAGGCGCTCTTGCGGCTGTCCCTGGGGTGAACCGCGATGTTCATCGCCCCCGAGCGCAGAACTGCCAGGCGCTCCTCGAGGACCTCTTCGAGTTCCTCACGGGTGCGCCGCTCCATCAGCATGTCCCAGTGGGTACGCGCGGGCTTGGCCTTCTTCTCTTCAGGGCCGTCGCCGTCCACCAGGAGTGCCTGGGCCCCGCAGACCTTGCACTCCCACTCCGGCGGGATCTCCGCCTCGACCGAGAAGGGCATCTCGAACCGGTGCCCCTTCTCGCATGCGTACTCCACGGCCTGGCGCGGAGCCAGGTCGATACCGCGGTCCGTCTCGTAGCTGGTCACTACGAGGCGCGTACCGCGAAGAGCTCGCTCACTCATGAATCGTGCCTCCCGGGCTTGTCGCCCACAGGACAGGTGTCGCTGTCGTCGTCATCCGGTCAACGTCCGGTCGGCGGTAAAGATTCCCGTTCCGGGTCATGTGTCGCCGTCGTAGCCGCCCCTTGTTCTACCCACAGGCGCCCGGTTTGTCACATCTGCTAGCAGATGTCACCCAGCGTTTCGGCATCTTTGACGCGCAGTAACGGTACGCCTGGCAGGCCAAACGCGTACACTACCGCCCTTTCGTGTCGAGTGCTAAATCGTGTCCGGAACCGTGTTGCCCGCATCCTCGATCGCACGCCGCACCGGCACCCGGGCGAGCAGCGCGAACCCGATGACGAAGAAGGCCACCAGCGAGACGATCGCCGAGCGGTAACTCCCGGTGAGCTGGTAGGTCACACCGAACAGCAGCGGGCCGAGCCAGCTCATCCCGCGGTCGCTCATCTCGTACGCGGAGAAGTACTCCGCCTCCTTGCCGGCCGGCACCAGATGGGAGAAGAGCGACCGGGACAGCGCCTGGCTGCCGCCGAGCACCAGCCCGATTCCGGCGGCCAGCACGAAGAACCACACCGGGGCCCCGGCAGGCAGGAAGTAGCCGGCCGCCAGTGTGACCGTCCAGGCGGCCAGTGACCCGAGGATGGTCCGCTTGGCCCCGTGGCGCCGCGCCAGCCGCCCCATCGCGAGCGCCCCCGCCACCGCCAGCACCTGGACCAGCAGCACCGCCGTGATCAGCGTGGACTGCCCGAGCCCGAGTTCCTCCGAGCCGTAGACGGAGGCCTGGGAGATCACCGTCTGGATGCCGTCGTTGTAGACCAGGTAGGCAAGCAGGAAGGCCAGCGTCAGCGGATGCCGGCGCATGTCCCTGAGCGTCGCGGCGAGCTGCCGCGCACCGGGTGCGGCGGCGCCCTCCACGCGCGTGTGCCGGTCGCGCAGCCGCCGCAGCGGTACGAGGGTGAAGACGCCCCACCACAGTCCGGCCGAGGCCAGGCAGACGCGGACGGCGGCCGTCTCCGTCAGGCCGAAGGAGGCGTGCGCCGAGTACAGGACGAGATTCGCGACCAGCACCAGGGACCCGGCCGCGTAGCCGAACGCCCAGCCGCGGGAGGAGACCGCGTCGCGCTCCCCGGGCGGCGCGATCTGCGGCAGGTAGGAGTTGTAGAGCATCATCGCGACCGACTGCGCCGCGTTGGCCACGACCAGGAGCGCTCCGCCGAGCAGGTACCGGTCGCCGTCCAGGAAGAACATGCCCGTGGTGGCCGCCGCCCCGGTGTACGCCGCCGCCCCGAGCAGCGGCTTCTTGCGGCCCGTGCGGTCCGCCGCGCTGCCCACCAGGGGCATCACCACGACGGCGAGGATCACCGACAGGGACACCGAGTAGGCGAAGAAGGAGCCCGCCCGGACCGGGATGCCCAGGGGGTGCACATAGCCGTCGGCGTCGGCCGCGGTCCTGGCGACCGAGGTCAGGTACGGGCCGAGGAACACGGTCAGGACGCTGGTCGAATAGACCGAGCACGCCCAGTCGTAGAAGTACCAGCCGCGCTGCTCGCGCCGCCGGCCCGCGGCTTCGCCGGCCGTCCCCGCCCGCACGGTGTCGGTGCCCACCCGTGCCCTCGCTTCCCCGCCGCAGTGCCGTGCGAAGGCCGGGACGCGGGCGCCGGGCCGCTCAGACCCAGACGCCGCGGTCCACCATGACCTTGCGCAACGTGTCGATGTGATCGGTCATGATGCCATCGACGCCGAGGTCCAGGAGCCGGTGCATCCGCTCCGGCTCGTTGACGGTCCACACGTGCACCTGCAGCCCGCGCGCGTGGGCGGCGCGCACGAAGCGGTGGTCCACCACCGGGACGCCCGACTGGGCCTCGGGCACCTGGGCGGCCACCGCCGACCGGCGCACCGCGGCCGGCAGCCCCCAGGAGCGCAGCCGCAGGCTGAGCACTCCCCGCGTGCCGAACGAGGTGGCCAGGCGCGGCCCGGCCAGCCGCTGCGCCCGCAGCACCCGGGCCTCGGAGAACGAGCCCACGCACACCCGGTCCCAGGCGTCCGTGCGCTCGATCAGCTCCAGCAGGGGCCGCAGCGCCGGTTCCGCCTTGACGTCCACGTTCCAGCGGGCCTCGGGGAAGGTCTCCAGCAGCTCCTCGAAGAGAGGCACCGGCTCGCGCCCCGCCACGCGCGCGTGCCGTACGTCCTGCCACGGCAGGTCGGCGATGCGGCCCGCGCCGTCGGTGACCCGGTCCAGCGTCGCGTCGTGGAAGGCGACGAGCCTGCCGTCCGCCGTCGCGTGCACATCGGTCTCGATGTACCGGTAGCCCAGCTCGACGGCGCGCCGGAACTGGGCCACGGTGTTCTCCAGTCCGTCGGCCGCCCCGCCCCGGTGGGCGAAGGCGATCGGGCCCGGATGGTCCAGGTACGGGTGGCGCAGGGGCGGCGTCGTGAGGGTCACGGACGCAGTATCGCCCCATCGGGTGTCACCGCGGCAACGACGGTGCTGCCGCCCGGTGCCGACTGGGCGGCGAACACCTTCAGGAAGAGCTGTGCCAGCGGGCCGATGGACACCGCGTAGAGCACGGTCCCGATCCCGATGGTGCCGCCCAGGGCGAACCCGGTGACCACCACGGTGACCTCGACCATCGTCCGCATCAGCCGGATCGAGCGGCCGGTGCGCCGGTGCAGCCCCGTCATCAGCCCGTCGCGCGGGCCCGGGCCGAAGCTCGCCGCGATGTACAGGCCGGTCGCCGCGCCGTTGAGCACGATGCCCGCCACCAGCAGCGGGACGCGCACGGCGAGAGCGTGCACGTCCGGCAGGAGAGCGAGGGTGCCGTCCATGGCGAGGCCGACCACGAAGACGTTGGAGACCGTGCCGAGGCCGGGCCGCTGGCGCAGCGGGATCCACAGCAGCAGCACCACCGCACCCACGGCGATCGACACCACGCCGATGGTCAGCCCGGTGAGCTCGGCGAGACCCTGGTGCAGCACGTTCCAGGGCTCGAGGCCCAGTCCCGCGGCCACGAGCAGTGCCGAACTCGCGCCGTACAGCGCGAGGCCCGCGTACAACTGGATCAGCCGTCGTCCGAGACGGCCGGAGGTGGACACGACATACCCCCCTGGGTGGTGACGGTGGACTGACGCATGTCACTCTGTAGCTCGGGAGGACATCCCATCCATGGCCAATCCGGGGAAGGTGGACTGATCGGCATGGCGCATTGGACCTCTGCGGTGGGCGCCACACAGCTCGCCCGGCTGCTGACGTCGCAGCAGGACCGCCCGGCGGGCCCCGGCAGTCGCCGCCCGCCCGCCTACCGGGCCCTGGCCGACGGCATCCGGCTGCTGGTCCTCGAGGGCCGGGTCCCCGTGGCCGCCCGCCTCCCCGCCGAGCGTGAACTGGCCCTCGCCCTCACCGTCAGCCGGACCACGGTCGCCGCCGCCTACGAGGCGCTGCGCGCCGAGGGCTTCCTCGAGTCCCGGCGCGGAGCCGGCAGCTGGACGGCCGTGCCGGCCGGCAACCCCCTGCCCGCACGCGGCCTGGAGCCCCTGCCGCCCGAGGCGCTCGGCTCCGTCATCGACCTGGGCTGTGCCTCACTCCCGGCCCCGGAACCCTGGCTCACCCGTGCCGTCCAGGGCGCTCTGGAGGAACTGCCGCCCTACGCCCACACGCACGGCGACTACCCGGCCGGGCTGCCCGCCCTGCGCTCGATGATCGCCGAGCGCTACACAGCGGGCGGGATCCCCACCATGCCCGAGCAGATCATGGTGACGACCGGCGCGATGGGCGCCATGGACGCGATCTGCCATCTCTTCGCGGGCCGCGGCGAGCGCATCGCCGTCGAGTCGCCGTCGTACGCCAACATCCTCCAGCTCATGCGGGAGGCGGGCGCGCGGCTCGTGCCAGTCGCCATGGCCGAGGGGCTGGCCGGATGGGACATGGACCGCTGGCGGCAGGTCCTGCGGGAGGCCGCGCCCCGGCTCGCCTACGTCGTCGCCGACTTCCACAACCCGACCGGCGCGCTCGCCGACGAGGACCAGCGGCGCCGGCTGGTGGACGCGGCCCGCTCGGCGGGCACCGTCCTCGTCGCCGACGAGACGATGACCGAGCTCTGGCTCGACGAGGAGTACGACGCCGGGATGCCGCGCCCGGTCTGCGGCTTCGATCCGGCCGGCTCCACCGTCATCACGGTCGGCTCGGCCAGCAAGGCCTTCTGGGCGGGCATGCGCATCGGCTGGGTGCGCGCGGCCCCGGACGTCATCCGCAGCCTGGTCGCCGCGCGCGCGTACGCCGATCTCGGCACCCCCGTGCTGGAACAGTTGGCGGTGAACTGGCTGTTCAGCACCGGCGGCTGGGAACAGGCCGTGGCGCTGCGCCGGGCGCAGGCCCGCGAGAACCGCGACGCCCTGGTGGCCGCGCTGCGCCGGGAACTTCCCGACTGGGAGTTCGAGGTCCCGAAGGGAGGCCTGACCCTGTGGGTCCGCGCGGGCGGCCTTTCCGGATCGAGGCTGGCCGAGGCGGGGGAGCGGGTCGGCGTCCGGGTCCCCTCGGGCCCCCGCTTCGGCGTCGACGGCGCCTTCGAGGGCTACGTACGCCTCCCGTTCACGGTGGGTGGAGCCGTGGCGGACGAAGCCGCGGCCCGCCTGGCGGCCGCATCCCGTCTGGTGAGGACGGGCGCGACGGTCGACGCGGAGTCCCCCAGGACCTTCGTGGCGTAGCGAACACCCGCCAGTGCCGTCCCCGACCGCGGGCACGCGTGCCCGCATCCGTGCCCCGAGGGCCCGTGCGTCAACGGTTCCTGCGTCAAAGGCCCGGAGGCCTCACGAGCTTTCGGCGGCCACTACCGCCGGCTCCGCCTCGACCGACTCCGCGTCCGCGGGTGTGGTGCGAGGCGGCAACAACGCCATCACCGCCTGCCGGTCCGCATCGCTCGTCGCGTCGTCATAAGGATCCGGCGTCGCCGGCACCTGGAGCCGGTGCACCGGCCCCGTCCCCAGCCGCGCGTACCCGCGCCCCGGCGGGACCTGGGCCGGCGCACTGGTGTGCGGCGGCATCCCCAGCACCGACTCCACCTGCTGCGGTGACGCGGGCCCCAGCACGACACGCGCGCGCGTGTGCTGCCGTACCGCCTCGCTCAGTGACTCCGCGCTGTCGAACTGCTCGGCGACCACCACGGTCACGTTCGCGGCCCGCCCGTGCCGCAGCGGCACCTGAAGGAAGGTCTGCGGATCCCTGCGGTGGTCCGCCTCCGCGAGGTGGGTGAAGACGGTCGGCCGGTCCAGCAGGATCCACAGCGGTCGCCTGGTGTCCTCGGGCGGCGGGTCGCCCGCCTGCCGGGCGCGGTTGACGGCGGTGAGCCGCCGCTCGGTCTCCTGCGCGGCCCACTCCAGGCTGGCCAGCGCCCCGGCCGGCGCGCACTCCACGGCCAGTACGCCGTCCCGGCCGATCAGGCACGCGTACTCACCGGTGCCGCCGCCGTCGACGACGAGCACGTCGCCGTACTGGAGGGCCTGCAGGGCGATCGAACGCAGCAGGGTCGAGGTACCGGTGCCGGGATGGCCCATGGCCAGCAGGTGCGGCTCGGTGGAGCGGATGCCGGTGCGCCAGACGACCGGCGGCACGTCCCGCTGCTCCTCTTCGTAGGAGAGCGGCAGCGTGCGCTGGACCTCGCTCGGGTCCGTGAACCCGAGGACCGTCTCGCCGGGTGAGGTGACGAACCGCTGGGCGGCGACGCCGGCGGGGAGTGGCGCGAGGACGGACACCGTGAGCCGGTTGCCCTCCTCGTCCCAGCCGAAGTGGTACTCGCGGCCCCGCCCGGCCTTCGCGGCGAGCAGGTGCTCGATCCGCGCGCGGGCCGCGGCCTCGCCGTCCGGGAAGTACGCGGGATAGCGGATGACGAGGTGGGCGACGCGCGCTCCGTCGTCGAACTCGTGTGCCTCGAAGGCCTTCGCCCACTCTCCGCCGTGCGTGTACAGCGGTGCCGGGTCCTCGGCGGTGAAGAAGTACGGCACGAGGGCCTCGTAGAGCGACTGGAGGCGCTCGGCCTGTGTCTCGTCGGGCCCTTCGGGCACCGGCGGGGTGCGGTCGCGGCCCTGCCGGGCCGCCGCCGCCATCACGGTGATGACGGCGAGCAGCGGCCCGTACGGCATCAGCGCCACGACCAGGACCACGGAGGCCGCCAGGAACAACAGCGGCCCGCGCTTGTCCTTGGGGGTCTCGGCCCACCTGCGCCGCCCGGCCGAGGCCAGCCGGCGCAGCCCGCGCGAGATCGTGATCAGCGGGTGGAGGACGTCGGTGGCGCTGTCGGCCGCCGTCCGGGCCAGTTCCCGGCTCCGGGCGATCTGCGTCCGGGCGATCTGCGCGCTGTCTTTGCTCAGAATGCGGGGAAGAGGGCGCCGGGCCACTGCTGTCTCCTGTTGGTGCGTACGGGCGGGGTGTTCGGGCGTCAGAACTTGATGCCGCCGAGCAGGCTCGCCAAGCTCTCGCCGCCTGCCTTGATACTGGGGGCGATGGCCGTGCTGGAGAGATAGAAACCGAACAGGGCCGAGACGCAGGCGTGCGAGCCCTTGAGCCCGTCCTTGCGGAAGAAGAGGAAGACGACGATGCCGAGCAGGACGACGCCGGACATGGAGAGGATCATCTGAGACCTCCTGGTGTCGAGGGGGACAGTCACCGTGAGTACTTCCAGGATCACAGAATGTATCTATACTACAAAAGGTGCAACTGGGTGAATTCCGGTGCTTTTCCCTCGACTGGTGGAGCCGTCGACGGGCCGCTTGAACAGGGCGCTTGCGTCCGCCGGGGTCTGGGGTGATCTTTACCTCGGGCACTTCCGGTCATGTGAGGCGCGAGCCAGTACCCTTGCGATTCACCTGAACGGTTGTAACGAGAGGCGGTCACGCCGATGAGTGACGTTCCCGACCCCGAGGTCGTGGAGCTGGCGACCAAGATCTTCGATCTGGCCCGGCAGGGGCGGGCGGACGAGCTCGTGGCGTATGTCGACGCCGGCGTGCCCGCCAACCTCACCAACGACCGCGGCGACTCCCTGGTGATGCTCGCCGCCTACCACGGTCACGCCGACGCGGTGCGGGCCCTGCTCGCCCGGGGGGCCGAGGCCGACCGGATCAACGACCGGGGCCAGACCCCGCTCGCGGGAGCCGTGTTCAAGGGTGAGACGGAAGTGATCCGAGCCCTTCTGGAGGGCGGCGCCGACCCGGCCGCGGGGACCCCCTCGGCCGTCGACACGGCGCGCATGTTCGGCAAGGCGGAACTCCTGGAGCTGTTCGGCGCGCACTGAAGCGGCCGTTCTGACCAGGCACGACACAGACAACGGGGGAGGCGGTACAAGGCCGCCGGAAATACGGTCGCGGCAGCTCACAGCGCCGGGTCATCATGACGACGTGGTTCACGGACGCGATGGCTGGGCAGGGGTTGCCGCACCGCGCGGACCGTGACGCGGTCCGCATGGGCCACCGACGAGAGGCAGAGAGAGATGGTCTACAGCAAGCAAGAGACGGCGGGCGCTCCGACGTTGTGTCACGCGGCCAGGTAATGCGTGTTCCCCGGTTGCGTCGACGCTTGATGTGAGGCTGTTTCCCATGTTCGATCCGGTCATAGCGCCCAGCGGTACGCTGCTCGGCCTGCTCCAGCGGGGCCGCGGCGACGGCACGCTGCACGCGCTCACCGCCCCGCGCGCCGAGGCGCTCGCGGCCCTGAACCACTGTGTGCTGCGCGACCCCCGCCACGACTGGCAGGTGGAGAACCGCTCCCTCTACTACGCCCGGCTCTATCTCGACCTGAACGGCGAACTGGACGCCGTCGAAGCGCACCTCTTCGGCGCCGAGGACGTCCTCGACACCGAGGAGTCCCGTACCGGCCTCGCCCTGGCCGTGCTCGGGCACCTCGCCTCCTACGGCAGGCGCGACGCGCTCGAACTGCTCCGCAGGTACGCCGCCCACGGCTCCAACTGGGCCTGGGCCCTGGACGAGCTGGCCCTCCGGGACGACGACGCGGGCCTGCGCGCCCTCGCCGCCCCGGTCCTGGCCCGCTTCGCCACCGACCCGGAGGGCGAGGCCGAACTGGCGGCAGCCGTCCGCGACGCCTTCGAACCGAGGCCCTGGCGGCTGTGGGCCGAGGATCCGCGCGCGTCGATCGCCACGCGCGTGCGTGCCGCCCATGAGACCGGCTGTTTCGACCGCTGGCAGCGCCAGATGCGTCCCACCGGGCCACGTCCGGGCTGGAGCGTGCGAGCCGTCTTCGAGTGGGCTCAGCAGGGCATCGAACGCGGCGCCGCCCTCCATGTGCCTGCCGCCCGCTGCCTGGTCGCCGTGGCAGGTCCGGACGACCGGCCGGAGATCCTCCGGGCCGCCCGGGCCGGCACGGACGGAGCCCGTTGCACGGCCCTGCGCTACCTGGCCGACAGCGACGACCCCGACGCCCTCGGCCTGATCGAGACCGCGGTCGCCGACGGAACCTCGGTCGTCGTGGAGGCCGCCGTCGACGCCTTCGAACGGATGCGCGGTATCGCCGCCGTCCAGCGCGCCCGCGGCTGGGCCCAGCGCCCCGACGTCCTCGGGGCCGCCGCCGGCCGCACGCTCGCCTGCCGCGGCGGGGCCCAGGACAGCGACCTCGTCCTCGGCGCCCTGCGCGAGGCCGTACGCGGTGAGGGGCCCGACGCGGCCACGCTGTGGACCCTGGTCGACGGCACCGGACGCCTCGGCATCGCCTGCGCGGCCCCGGTGCTGCGCCACATCTACCGCGAGACGGCATCCTCCCATCTGCGGGGCCGCGCTGCCCGCGCCCTCGCCGCCACCGACCCCTCCTTCGCCACCGGCTTCGCCGTCGAGTGCCTGTGGGACTGCGAGGAGACCACCAGGGAGATCGCCGCCCGGCACGCCGAGACCGGCGACATCCGCGTCGTCGAGAGGCTCCGCCGCCTCGCCGCGGACCCGGCCGAGGAGGACGAGGTGCAGACGGCGGTCCGCAGCCGCTTCGGACCGGACGCTCAGACCATGTGACCCGGATCCTTCCGCCCGGGCCACGCCGGCGTCAGGGGCCCGGCAGGCACTGGCCGGGCCTGCGGGGGACGCGCACGGCGGGCCCCGCAGGCCGTCGTCGTGGCTTCACACGCGGGCGGGGAATCCGCCCGCGTGTGAACAGCGGGTGACCCGCGGGGCAGGCGGGCATGGCGGCCGTCCGACTCGCGCGGGTGTGCGGTCCAACGCTCATGGGACGTTCCCCGGCCGGAAAGATCGACGTTGACGCGGCCACGTCCAGCACGGCGACAACACCCGTATGCGTGTCGTCATCGTGACCGAATCCTTTCCCCCCGACGTGAACGGCGTCGCCCACTGCGCGTTCCAGACCGCCCGCCACCTCGTGGACCGCGGTCACCATCCGCTCGTCGTCGCTCCGGCCACCGCACCCGGTACCAGGGCCGACTCCCTGGCGGAACCGTGCCCCGTCGTCCGTGTCCCCTCCCTCCCGCTGCCCGGCTACCCGCAGGTCCGGGTGGCGCTGCCCAGCCGGCGGCTCGCCGCCGCGCTCACCGGGCACCGGGCCGACCTGGTCCACCTGGCCGGCCCCTTCGTCCTCGGCGTCCGGGGCATGGCGGCCGCCGCCCGGCTCGGCATACCCGCCGTCGCCGTCTACCAGACCGACCTGGCCGGATACGCCCGTACCTACATGGGGGCCGGTGAGGCGGCCGCCTGGCGCCGGATCCGCTCCGTGCACACCGCCGCCGACCGCACCCTCGCCCCGTCCAGCGCGGCCCTGCGCGACCTCGAGGCACACGACGTGCCCCGGGTCCGGCTGTGGCCGCGCGGTGTGGACACCGTCCGTTTCCGGCCGGACCACCGCGACGAGGCGCTGCGCCGTGAACTCGCTCCGAACGGCGAGGTGATCGTCGGCTACGTCGGCAGGCTCGCCCCCGAGAAGCAGGTCGACCTCCTGTCCGGTGTCTGCGGGCTGGAGGGCGTGCGGGTCGTGGTGGTCGGTGACGGACCCAGCCGCGCCCACCTGACCGAGGCCCTGCCGGGCGCGGTCTTCATGGGCCGGCGCACCGGTGACGACCTCGCCCGGATCTTCGCCTCGCTGGACCTGTTCGCTCACACCGGCCCCTTCGAGACGTTCTGCCAGACCGTCCAGGAGGCCATGGCCAGCGGCGTGCCCGTGGTGGCCCCCGCCGCCGGCGGGCCGCTCGACCTGGTCGCCCACGGGCGTACCGGCCTGCTCGTCCCACCGCGCGACGCGGCCGCCGTACAGGAGGCGGTGCGCACCCTGGCCGCCGACGCGGGGCTGCGGGCCGCGTACGGGGCCGCCGGTCGGGCGACGGTCGAGGGACGCACCTGGGCCGCCGTCGGCGACCGGCTGATCGGGCACTACCAGGACGTGCTCGCCGCCCGGAAGACGGCGGTGGCGGCATGACCGGCACACCTCTGCGCATCGTCCGGCTCGCCAACTTCGTCACCCCGGCCTCCGGCGGCCTGCGCACCGCGCTGCGGGAACTGGGCAAGGGCTTCCGGGCAGCGGGCCACGAACCGGTGCTGGTGGTGCCGGGCGAACGGCACTCCGACCGTGACACGGAGCAGGGCCGGGTCATCACCCTGCCCGGACCCGTGCTGCCCGGCACGGGCGGCTACCGCGTCCTGGCCGACAGACGGCGCCTGGCCGCGCTCCTGGAGCGACTGGCTCCGGACCGCCTGGAGGTGTCCGACCGCACCACCCTGCGCTGGACCGGCCGCTGGGCGCGCCGCGCGCGCGTACCCGCGGTCATGGTCTCCCACGAGACCGCCGACGGCGTGCTGCGCACCTGGGGCCTGCCGGAACACCTCGCCCGGCGGACCGCCGACGCCCTCAACACCCGCACCGCGCACGTCTACGCGCGCGTGGTGTGCACCACGGAGTTCGCCGAGCGCGAGTTCGTACGCATCGGCGCGCGCAACGTCGTACGCGCCCCGCTCGGCGTCGACCTGACGGAGCGGCACCCCGTCCTGCGGGACCCCGGGCTGCGGGCTCTCCACGCGCGCGGTGACGAGGCGCTGCTCGTCATGTGCTCACGGCTGTCCGTGGAGAAGCGGCCCGGAACCGCCCTGGACGCCCTGGAGGCCCTGCTGCGGCGGGGCCGGCGGGCGGTGCTGGTGGTGGCAGGGGACGGACCGCTGAGGGGGCGGCTGGAGCATCGCGCGCGCGAACGCGGGCTGCCGGTGACCTTCCTGGGCCACGTCGCGGACCGGGCGGACCTCGGCACGCTCCAGGCGTCCGCCGACGTGTGCCTCGCGCCCGGACCCGCCGAGACCTTCGGGCTGGCGGCGCTGGAGGCCATGGCGTGCGGGACGCCCGTGGTGGCGAGCGCGTCCTCGGCGCTGCCCGAGGTGCTCGGGTCCGCGGGAGTGGCGGCGGCCGACCGGGGCGATGCCTTCGCGGACGCCGTGGAACTGCTGCTGGCACGCTCCGAGCCCGAGCGGAGGGAGGCGGCACGCGCGCGTGCCGAGTGCTTCGGCTGGGGCGCGGCGGTGGAGGCGTTCCTCGCCGCGCACGACGCGGAGGTGCTCGGACATGCGGACGCTCCGGACCGTCCCGCCACCCGGGAGGGCGCGGCATGAGACCCGTCCGCTTCGTGGCGCTGGGCGACTCGCTGACGGAGGGCGTGGGCGACCCGCTCGGGGACGCCTGGCGGGGCTGGGCCGCCCTGCTGGCCCCCGCCCTCACGCAGGACCCCGGCCGGACGGAGTTCACGAACCTGGCCGTCAGCGGAGCGCGGACGCGGGACGTGCGCGAGTCGCAGACCCCGGCGGGGCTCGCGCTGCGCCCGGACCTGGTCTCCGTGGTCGTCGGCGTCAACGACACGCTGCGCCACACCTTCGACGTCGACGCCGTGGCCGTCCGGCTCGACCAGGTGTACGCGGTCTTCACCGGCCAAGGTGCCACGCTGCTCACCGCCTGCCTGCCCGATCCCGGTGCGATGCTGGGGCTACCGGGCGCACTGGCCCGCCCACTGGCCCGCAGGCAGCGGGCGGTCAACACCATCGTGCACGCGCTGTCCGACCGGTACGGGGCGGTCCACCTGCACGCCTCGGAGGGTGCCTGGCTCACCGACCGCGCCCTGTGGAGCGCGGACCGGCTGCACCCGGGCGAGCGCGGCCATCGGCAACTCGCCGTCCGTTTCCACGCCGTGCTGGCGGCGGCGGGCCTCGCCACCGGTGCACCGCCGTCCGCCGAACCGGAGTTCCCCGCTCCGACCCGTGCGGCGAGCCTGCGGTGGCTCGCCACCGCCGGGACCGGCTGGGTGGCCCGGCGCTGCACCGACCTGCTGCCCCAACTGCTGCGGCTGGCGGCGGACGAGGCGCGGCACCGCGCGCGGGGCACCGCCGACCGCCTCGACCTGCGCGCGTCCGCCGCGGTGTCACAGGCGCTGGCCGCCCTGCCCGCGGCCCGGCGCGGCGAGGACGGCCGGACCGGCGCCGTGGATCAGCGGCGCCGTACCGCCACGAAGCGCACCGGGGTGCCCGGGACGGCCTGCGCGGCCGCCGGGAGGTCGGCCGCGCGCACCACGGCGATCACCGGGTAGCCCCCGGTGGTCGGATGGTCCGCCAGGAACACCACCGGGCGGCCGTCCGGCGGGACCTGGACCGCGCCGAGCACCATGCCCTCGCTGGGGAGTTCGCCGCCGCGGGCCCGCTCCAGGGCGGGTCCCTCGGTGCGCAGGCCGATGCGGTTGCTCGCCGGGGAGACCCGGTACGCGCGCGTGGTCAGCGTTCGCAGCGCGCCCGCCGTGAACCAGTCGTCGCGCGGGCCCGTCGTCACCCGGAGCACCAGTTCGGCCGGGGGCCCCGGCTGGGGGACGGCGTCCACGCGCGCGGGAGGGCCGGCCGGGGCGCCCAGCGGCAGCACCGCGCCGTCCGTGAGGGGCGCGGGACCGAGGCCGGACAGCAGGTCGCGGGAGCGGCTGCCGAGGACCGGCTCCACGGCGATGCCGCCGGACACGGCCACATAGGCGCGCAGGCCGGCCACGGCCGTGCCCACCTCCAGCAGCTCACCGGCGGGCACGGCGACCGGGGCGCCCCAGGCGGCCGGCCGGCCGCCCACCGTGACCGGGCACGGGGCGCCCCCGACCGCGACGGTCACCGTCGAACGCGGGCGCAGCGCACAGCCGTTGACCGTGGTCTCCAGGACCGCCGCGTCCGCCGGATTGCCGGCCAGCCGGTTGACGAGAGCCGCCGCGCGCGGATCGAGCGCTCCGGAGCGGGGCACGCCGAGGTGGGCGTGACCGGGGCGCCCGAGGTCCTGCACGGTGGTCAGGGCCCCGGCCCGCACCACGACGAGCGCACGGTCGCTCACGTGCCCTCCCCGGTCACCGGGCACACGCGTGCGTACGCCCTCACGCGTCCCCCACCGGTATGAAGCGCACCCGTGTGCCCGGTGAGAGCAACGCGGCCGGTACGCGCGCGTGGTCCCACAGCACCGCCTCCGTGGTGCCGATCAGCTGCCAGCCGCCCGGCGAGGAGCGCGGGTAGACACCCGTGTACGGCCCCGCCAGCGCCACGGCACCGGCCGGTACCGCCGTGCGCGGAGTGGCCCGGCGCGGGACGTCGTAGCGGGCGGGCAGCCCGGTGAGGTAGCCGAAACCGGGCGCGAACCCGCAGAAGGCCACCGTGAACTCGGTGTCCGCGTGGATCCGGGCGACCTTGCTCACGGGCACCCGCCAGTGGGCGGCGACCTCGGCGAGGTCCGGGCCGTCGTAGCGCACGGGGAGTCCGACCGGCTCGCCCGTGTGCGCGGGAGAGGCGGGCGCTTCGGAGGAGGCCAGTTCGGATGCCAGACGGGCCGGGTCGGCGAGGCCGTCGAGCAGGACCGTACGGGCCGCCGGGACGATCTCGCGGACGGTCAGCGAACCCTCCGCGCGGCGCCGCAGCAACTCCGCGTGCAGGGCCTGCGCCTGCGCGCCGGAGGCGACCTCCACCAGCAGGGCGTCGTCACCGACGGGGAGTGCCGTCACGCGGCTCATGCGAAGGCCTCCACCCGGACGCCCGCCGCCACCAGCCGCTCGCGCACCCGGCGAGCCAGATCCACCGCGCCGGCCGTGTCACCGTGCAGGCACAGCGAGCGGGCGCGCACCTGGATCCGCGCGCCGGAGTGCGCGACCACCGAGCCGGAGCGCGCGAGACCCACCGAGCGTTCCACGACGGTCTCCGGATCGCTCACCACAGCGCCGTCCCGGTCGCGCGGTACCAGCGTGCCCGCGTCGGTGTAGGCGCGGTCGGCGAACGCCTCCGGGACGGCGGGCAGGCCCGCCGTCCCGGCCAGCTCCAGCAACCGAGAGCCGGGCAGGCCCAAGACCGGCAGCGAGGCGTCCACCAGCAGCACGCCGTCGACCACCGCCGCGGCCTGCTCCTCGTCGTGCACCACCCGGTTGTAGAGCGCGCCGTGCGGCTTGACGTACGCCACGCGCGCGCCCGCCGCCCGGGCGAACACCTCCAGGGCACCGATCTGGTAGGCCACTTCGGCCGTCAGCTCGGCGGGCGGCACGTCCATCGCGCGCCGCCCGAACCCGGCGAGGTCCCGGTAGGAGACCTGCGCGCCGATCGTCACCCCGCGCGCGGCGGCCAGTTCGCACACCCGGCGCATGGTGGCCGCGTCGCCCGCGTGGAAACCGCAGGCCACGTTGGCGCTGGTGACGACGGACAGCAGTCGCTCGTCGTCGGTCAGCCGCCAGCGGCCGAAGCCCTCGCCCAGGTCGGCGTTCAGATCGATCGCGGTCATGGTCCCTCGTGTCTTTCCGGTCCTCGTGTCGGGTGCCGCCCGGGCTCTCGTGCCGGGTGTGCCGCTCGCCCGTGTCAGTCGACGCCGGCCACGCGGTACTGCTCGTCCCGCACGTCGGTCAGGAACATCTGGCCCGGTGCGTGGGTGATGGCGAACGGCGGCTGGGACGCCATCACCGCCGCCTGCGGGGTCACCCCGCACGCCCAGAACACCGGGATGTCGTCGGGCGCGGCATCCACCGGGTCACCGAAGTCGGGCCGGCCGAGGTCCTCGATGCCGAGGGCCGCGGGATCGCCGCAGTGCACCGGTCCGCCGTGCACGGCCGGCAGCAGGCCGCTCTCCCGGATCGCGGTGCGCAGGTGCCGCGGCGGCACCGGGCGCATGGACACCACCATCGGCCCACGCAGCCGGCCCGCCGGGCGGCACTGCCTGCCGGTCACGTACATCGGCACGTTGCGGCCCTGTTCCACGTGCCGGATCGGGACGCCCGCCCCGGCCAGCGCCCACTCGAAGGTGAAGCTGCAGCCCAGCAGGAACGACACCAGGTCGTCCCGCCAGTACGCGCGCGCGTCCGTCGGCTCCTCGGCCAGTTCGCCGTCCCGCCACACCCGGTAGCGCGGCAGGTCGGTGCGCAGATCCGCGTCCGGGGCGAGCACGGTCGTGGCGGAACCCGCGTCCGTGACGTCCAGCACGGGACAGGGCTTGGGGTTGCGCTGGCAGAACAGCAGCATGTCGTAGGCCCAGTCGGCCGGCACCGCGATCAGGTTGGCCTGGGTGTGCCCGGCCGCCACACCCGCCGTGGGCCCGGAGAGACCCTCCCGGAAACGGGCCCGCGCGGTCCGCGGGCTCCACGCGTGCGCGTGCTCGTCGACGAGGGTCACGGGCCGGTCGGAGGTACGGTCCACCCGCGTCATGCCAGCTCCTTCCCGCGCGTCTCAGGCAGCCCGAGCAGGGCGAGCGCCGCCAGGCCGTAGCCGACCGCGCCGAAGACCAGCGCGCCGCCCACGCCCCAGCTGTCGGCCAGGAAGCCCACCAGGGTCGGGAAGACCGCGCCCACCGCGCGGCCGGTGTTGTACGTGAAGCCCTGACCGGTGCCGCGCACCGCCGTCGGGTACAGCTCGCTCAGGTAGGAGCCGAAGCCGCTGAAGATGGCGGACATGCAGAAGCCGAGCGGGAAACCGAGCACCAGCAGCAGGGTGTCGGCGCCGTGCCGGATGTTCGCGTAGGCCAGCACGCAGACCGCCGAGAGCAGCGCGAACAGCCAGATGTTGCGTCGCCGGCCGAGCCGGTCGGTGAGGTAGCCGCCGGCCAGGTAGCCGAGGAAGGCTCCGGAGATCAGGAAGGTCAGGTAGCCGCCGGTGCCCACCACGGACAGGCCGCGCTCGCTCTTGAGGTACGTCGGCACCCAGGTCGCCAGCGTGTAGTAGCCGCCCTGCACGCCCGTGGACAGCAGGCTCGCGAAGACCGTCGTGCGCAGCAGACCCGGATCGCCGTCCGTGGCCGGCCGGAAGATCGCCGTGAACGAGCCGCGCCGCGGGCTCTGCTCGCGGGCCGCCGTCGCCTCGGGCGCGTCGTGCACCCGGCGCCGCAGCCACACCACGAGCAGCGCGGGCAGCGCGCCGGTCCAGAACATGATCCGCCAGGCCAGGTCGTCACCGGCGAAGGAGAAGACCAGCGTGTAGGCGACCGCCGCCAGCGCCCAGCCGACCGCCCAGGAGCTCTGGATGGCGCCGAGGGTACGGCCCCGGTGCCTGGCGCTCGCGTACTCGGCGACCAGGATGGCGCCGACCGCCCACTCACCGCCGAAGCCGAGACCCTGCAGGGCGCGGAAGACCAGCAGCGTCTCGTAGTTGGGCGCGAAGCCGCAGGCCACGGTGAAGACGGCGTACGTGATCACCGTGATCATCAGCGCCCGGACCCGGCCCACCCGGTCCGCGACCACCCCCGCCACGGCACCGCCGATCGCGGAGACCACCAGCGTGACGGTGGTGAACAGGCCGGTCTGGCCGCTGTCCAGGCCGAAGTACGCCGCGAGCGCCACCATACTCAGCGGCAGCGTGAAGTAGTCGTAGGAATCCAGGGCATATCCGCCGAAAGCTCCGGCGAACGCCTGACGGCCGCGCGGGCCGAGAGCCCGCAGCCAGCCGAACGCGCCGTCGTCGGCGGTGCGTTCACCTGTTGCCGGTCGCTGGTCCGGTGTCGCGGACCGGGGCGGAGGGGTCGCGCTCATGGGCACCTCGCAGAGAGGGGACGGAGGGTGCGGTGAACTGAGCAGTGCCGTGCGGAAGTTGTGCCGTGCCGAGCACCGTAGAGGATCGTTCAACGATCCTTCAATACCCCTGTTGTTCCGTTCCCCCGACTGCGATTGAATTCCGGGCATGGCAGAGCAGCTGACGGGACTGGCCGACGACCGCGCCCTCCTCGGGCGCACCAGCACCGCCGAACGGGTCTCCGACATCCTCCGCAGCCGGGTCGCCGAGGGCTATTTCCCGCCGGGCACCCGCCTGTCCGAGGACGCCATCGGCGGCGCGCTCGGGGTCTCCCGCAACACCCTGCGCGAGGCGTTCCGGCTGCTCACCCATGAGCGTCTGCTCGTCCACGAACTCAACCGCGGTGTCTTCGTCCGGGTCCTGACCGTGGAGGACGTCGAGGACATCTACCGCATCCGCGCCCTGGTCGAGTGCGCCGTCGTCCGCGGCCTCGGTGAGCCGCCGTACGCGCTCGACGGACTGGCCGCGGCCGTCACCGAGGGGCAGCTCGCCACTCACGAGAACGACTGGAAAGCGCTCGGTACGGCCAACATCCACTTCCACCGCGAACTGGTGGCACTGGCCGGCAGCGAACGCACCGACGAGCTGATGCGCAGCGTCTTCGCCGAGCTGCGGCTCGCCTTCCACGTCGTCGACCACCCGCGCCGGCTGCACGAGCCGTACCTCGCCCGCAACCGACAGATCCTGCAGGCCCTGCAGTCCGGGGACCGGCGCGAGGCCGAGCGGCTGCTGAGCACCTACCTCGCCGACTCGCTGGAACGGGTCGTGGAGGTGTACCGGCGCCGGGTCGGCGAGGACACCTCCTCCTGACACCCGGTGCGCGTCGAGTCCTCCTCGCGCCGGGCGCCGGCCGAGATCACTCACCGTGCCCGCGGGGCCGGCTCCCGGCGCCTGTCGAGCGTCTGTGACGGCCGTCGCTTCTGCGTCGTTTGGGTCGTTGTCAGACCGAGGACCTAGTCTGTGCACCGTGACTTCGCCTGCATCGACGGACAGCGTTCCGCCCCAGCTCAGCGCGGGGCCGCGCCCGGCACCGGGCCCGGCCGCCGACGAGGGGCTGGCGCGGCGGCTGCGCGCGCTCGCCTGCACGGCACCGCTGCACGACCTCGACGCGCGCAAGTCCAGCCTGGCCGGTGAGTACTCCGTGTACGGCATGGCCGAGGTGGCCCTGGCCGCCATCGACCTGGTCACACTGAACATGGACTTCGACACGGGCGCCGACCACGAGCAGATCGTGGCCCGGCTCGTCCCGCGCATCGCCGCCCAGGCCCCGCACCGGCCCACCGCCGAGCACGAGCGCGTGGCCCGCTGGGTCCTGGAGAACCTGATCAACGTCGGCAGCGTGGACCGCGGCTTCCGCGCGGTGTACGGCACGTTCGCGCCCGACGGCACCTACGTCCGCCGTGACTACGACTTCAAGCTGATCGAAGAGGTCCCCGGCCCCGGCGGCACGGTCTACCTGCGCACGACCGACGAAGCGGTCAACGTTCTCGTCGGCGCCCTGGACACCGACGTCACCAGCGCGCAGATCGCCGCCGAGGTCAAGCTCGAGGTACTGATCAACCGGGGCCGCCTCGCCGACGCCCAGCTCGCCGCCGAGCAGGCCCGCTACCGCACCGTGCAGTACTCGGAGACCCTGCGCCGCGCCCTGGAGGCCACCCGGCGCAACGTCCGCGCGGTCGACTGGCTCAACGCCGTGCCCGACATGATCGCCGAGGCCCTCGACCACGTGGCCGACCGCTACCGGCACGAGAACGCGATCCTCACCAACATCCGCAAGGCCCGCGACGAGACCGAGGACCCCGGGAACAAGCGCCGGGCGGCCGAGCTGGTGGACATCGTCAAGGACTGCATCCGCCGGCACACCCAGCTGCAGTCCCGGCTGCTGGAGGCGGGCCCGCTGTTCCGAGCCGAACAGGACAGACAGGCGTTCGCCCCGGCGGCGTCCACCTCCGGGACCGACCTGTACGGCCACCTCCTCGCGCCCGCGCTGCCACTGGAGCTGGAGCGGGCGGTCCGCGTCACGGACGCCTTCTTCGCCAGCGCCACCGGGCTGCGCACCCCGGTGTCGGTGCGGGTCGGCGACCTCGTGGACATCCTGCTGACGCCGCCGGTGGAACGGGAGCACCTCGGCGCGGAGATGCCCGAGCCCGACCTGATCGCGACCCCGGACGACAGCCGGTTCAGCGAGGAACAGCTCGCCGCCGCCATGGAACTGCTGGACCTGCCGGCGGACGCCCCGCGCAGGCTGTCCGGACTGCTCGCCGAGGCACGCGGACAGGACCCCGAACTGCCCTACCTGGTCGCGCTGCTGGCCGTGCACGCGGCCAGCCCCGCGGTCGGCACCGCCTACCGGCAGGGCGAGCCGAAGCTGCTGTTCGCCGTCGACGACGGGACCGAGCTGGACGACCCCGAGTTCGGCGGGGCCGACCTGATCGTCGGAACGGCGCTGCTGGACGCGGCGGGAATGGCCGCCGACCGGACGGAAGCAGCATGAGTGAGCGAGACCGCGACAAGGAGCCAAGACCGTGACCGAGCACGTCGAGTGGAGTGACACGGAGGCCCCGGCCCCGTCGGCGTCCGCCGCCGTCACCCCCGCCGACGCCGCCGACGCGGCGCGGCTCGTCGCCTTCGGGCTGCAGCCCAAACTGCAGCCCGCACGCGACCAGGAGTACACCGATCTGCTGCGCCGCTACCGCGAGGAACCGGCGTTCGCGCGGCTCGCGGACGCCGTCGCCGCCGGCCTCGGCCTGATCGTGCTCGAGGTGTCCCCGCGCGCGGGGATGGCCGTGACGGCCGCCGAGGACTCGGTGTTCGCCGTCCGCATGGGCGACTACGCGCGTCGCACCGCCGCCGACTCCGGGGACCGCTTCCTGCACGGGCTGGCCCACCTGGCCGTCGCCGCGCTGGCGTTCCCGCGCCCGGAGGACCTGGCCGACGACTCCTACATCGGCCGGATCACCGTCAACGGCGTCGACGCCTTCGTACGGCAGGCATGCCGCCGGCTGGAGGAACGGGCCGAGGAACGCGGCGAGAACACCGACCCGGCCACCGACGCGCCCGGCCTCGAGGCCGCCTGGCGGATCTGGGCCCGGCGCAGCGCGACCGGTGCCACCAAGGACGCGCGCCGGCCGGCCGCCTCGACCACGGGCATCGTCGCCAAGGCCGCGGCCTTCCTCACCGACTCCGGCTTCCTGCAGCGCACCGGGGACGACCACGGCGGCACCTACCGCACCACCGCGCGCTACCAGCTCCAGGTCCGCGACCTGGCCGGCGGCGCCGCGATGGCCGAGCTGCTGGAGCTGGGCGTCGTCCCGGTCACCGACGGCTCGGCCAGTCTGCTCGCCGCAGAGGACACCGACGACCTGGAGCTGGTGGCCGACGCCGGGCTGCCGTTCCACTCCTGATCCACCGCATTCCTGACCAGACTTACGAGAGTCCGCCATGTACGAGCTGTCCCGGGTCCGCCTCTACTCCATCGGGCCGGCCGGTGCGCGCTACGCCGACACCGTGCTCGACCTGCGGGGCGTGGGCGGGCCCGTGCCCGACCCCGCGCCCAGGCAGGCGGAGTTCTTCGCGGAGGAGCCGTCCGGCCCGCCGCGTCGGCCCGCGCCCGCGGGCGTGCTGTTCCTGGAGAACGGCGGCGGCAAGTCCGTCCTGCTCAAGCTGATCTTCTCGGTGATGCTGCCCGGACACCGCAACACCCTCGGCGGCGCCAGCTCCGGCGTGCTGCGCAAGTTCCTGCTCGCCGACGACTGCGGGCACGTGGCGCTGGAGTGGCAGCACGTGCAGACCGGCGAGTGCGTCGTCGTCGGCAAGGTCAGCGAGTGGCGCGGCCGCCAGGTCTCCAGCGATCCCCGGAAGTTCGCCGAGGCCTGGTACTCCTTCCGGCCCGGCCCCGGCCTCAGCCTGGACAACCTGCCCGTCGCCGAGTCCACCGCCGTACGGCCGCACAGCGAGGGCAGCTCGGGCGCCCAGGGCCGCCGCCGCACCATGAAGGGCTTCCGCGACGCCCTCACCGAGGCCGGCAAGGCCTACCCCCATCTCGAGGTGCACTGGGAGGAGATCCACGACCGCTGGATCGAGCACCTCGGCGACCTCGGCCTCGACCCCGAACTCTTCCGCTACCAGCGGGAGATGAACGCCGACGAGGGCGAGGCGGCGGGACTCTTCGCGGTCAAGAAGGACTCCGACTTCACCGACCTGCTGCTGCGCGCGGTCACCGACACCCGCGACACCGACGGCCTCGCCGACCTGGTCAGCGGCTTCGGCAACAAACTCGGCCGCCGGGCCGAGCTGATCGCGGAGCGGGACTTCACCGCGGGCTCCGTCGACCTGCTCGGGCGGATCGTCGAGGCCGCCGAGACGCGCTCCCGCGCGCGTGACGTCCACTCCGGCGCCGAACGCCGCACCCGCACCCTGGCCCGGCGGCTGTCCGCGCGGGCCGTGCGGGAGCGGGTGCGCGCCGCCGACCTCGCGCAGCGCGTCACCGCCGCCGCCTACGCCGTCACGCACTCCGAGGGGGCGCGCGAGCGCAGCTCGCTCATCGCCGCCGAACTCGCCTACCAGCACGCGTCCCTGGCGCTCGCCGCCGCCGAGAAGGCCGCCGCAGCGCAGAAGCGCGAGCTGGCCGACGCACGCACCCTGCACTCCGCCTGGCAGGCCGCCGAGGCCGTGCTGCGGCACCGCGCCGCCGCCGACCGGGTCACGCGCGTGTCCGCCGCCATCCAGGAGGCCGAGCGGGACGCGGCCCCCGCGCTCGCCGCCCGCGCCAAGGCCGCTGTGGATCTCGTAAGGGCCCTGCACGCGGCCGCCGAGAGCGCCGAAACCCTCGCCAACGAGGGGGATGAGCGCTCGGCGGCCCTCCAGGAGGCCGGTGAGAGCGGCTACCGCGACTCCACCGCCGCCGCCACCGAAAGCCAGCGCGCCCGCAGCGAGGCCGGGCACCTGCGCCAGCGCCTCACCGAGGTCGAGCAGGAGACGGCCGAGGCGGTGCGCGCGGGCTGGCTCGACGACAGCGCGCCGGACGCCGACCCGGCCCGCGCCGCGCTCGCCGCGAGCGACGCCGAGAAGACCGCCGTCGCCGCCTGGGACGCGGCCCGTGAGGCCGCCCGTAAGGCCACCGAGCACGCCCGCGAGGCGGCCTCCGCCGAGGCGCGCGCCGAGCTGACGGCGGCCCGCGCGGCGGACGCCGCGACCGCGGCCGAGCGCGCACACGACGCCGAGCGGCGCCTCGCCGAGACCCTGGCCGCCGAGGACCGGCTCGCCGAGCTGCTGAGCCTGCCGGCCGCGGCCGGGGCGGCCCGGCCCGGGGTGCCGGCGCCCAGGAGCGGGGCCGCCGACCCGCCGATGCGGGCGGACGACCCGGCGGCAGCCACCCGTTCGCGCGCCGAGGGGCCGTTGGGTCCCGAGGAACTCGACCGTTTCGCCGACGAGTTGCGCGAACTCCTCGACAACGCCGTGGCGACCGCCGAACGGCACCTGTTCGACCTGCGCACGGCCGCCGCCGACGACGCCCGCATCCTCGGTGCCCTGGGCGACGGCGGGTTGCTGCCGCCCGGACCCGACGTGCTGGCCACCGTCGAGTTCCTCGGCGAGCACGGAATCCCCGCGCTGCCCGGATGGCGCTACCTCGCGCAGGCCGTCGACCCCGCCGACCACGCGCGCGTGCTCGCCGCCCGCCCGGAACTGGTCGACGGTGTGATCATCACCGACCCGGACACGCACGCGCGTGCCCGCGAGGCGCTCGGCGACGCCGCCCTGCTGCCCCGCTCCGCCGTGGCGGTCGGCACGGCAGCGGCCCTGCTGGCTCCGACCCCGGCGCCCGGCACCGCCCCCGGCGACGTCTTCCTGGTGCCGCCCAACCCCGCCATGCACGACGAGCACGCGGCGGACGAGGAGCGGCAGGCCCTGCGCGCGCGGGCCGCCGAGCGCGACGAGGAGATCCGCGTGCTCGCCGCCCGGCTCGGCCGGGACCGCGAGCTGGCGGCCCGCCTCGCCTCCTGGCGCACCGGCTGTCCGGCCGGACGGCTCACCGAGCTGGGCGAGACGGCCCAGGAGGCGCGCGCGTTCGCCGAGGAGAGCGAGGCCGAACTCGCCGAGGCACGCACCGTGCGCGCGGAGGCCGACGAGACCGCCGCCGAGGCCACGCAGGTCCGCGACGAGCGGCAGGAGGCCGCGCAGCGGGCCAGGCGCGCCGCCGACGCCCTCGCCGGACTCGCCTTCCGGCTGCGCGAGCGCGCCGGCTGGCAGGTCAGGCTCCGCGAACTCGCCGACGAGGCCGCCGAGTCGGAGGCCCGCGCCCAGGCCTGCCTGGAACGCGCCCGCGCCGCAGACGAGGACCGCCGCGCCGCCCAGCGGGCCGCCGACGACGCCCGCCGCACCGCGCGTGCGCTGCGCGCCGAGCGCTCCGAGACCGCGGGCGCCCCCGACGACCTGCCGGCGGCGGACGCCGACGCGCCGAAGGCCTCCCTGCCCGCCCTGCGCGAGGCCTACCGAGCCGCCTCCCAGGTGTACGAGAAGGTCGGCGTCGGCGCCGACCTGCGGGCCGAGCAGGCCCGCGCGGAGAGCGACGAGAGCGCCGCCCGCGCCGAACTCGACCGCCTCAGCAACAAGGTCCGCACCCGCGCCGAGCAGCTGCTCCAGTCACCGGACGGCTCCGACGGCCCCTCCCGGCAGGCGGCCGCCGCGCGCGCGGAGGAGCTGGTGCAGCTCCTGGAGACCCGTATGTCCACCGCGAGCGAGCAGCTCGGCCGGCTGCGCGGCGAGGCCGAACGACACGCCCCCGAGGACGGCGAGGCGCACACCGAGCTGTTCGGGGAACTCACCCCGCGCGACGCCGAGCACGCCCAGGCCCTGCTGCGCACCGCCACGGCCGAAGTCGCCGCCCGCACCGAGGCGCTGGCCGAGGCCCGGGACGCGCACGCCGAGCTGCTGGAGGCCCACCGGGCCGCCGAGGACGCCGCCGGCGGCTTCGACGAGATCGCCGCCATGCTGCGCGACCTGCTGCGTGAGCACACCACCGACGAGGAGCAGGAGGAACCGGAGCCCTACGCCGGCACTCTGGAGGAGGCCCGGCACTCGGCCGCCGAGGCCCGCCGCTCCCTGCGCGGCTGCGCCGCCGACCTGTCCGCCGCCGAGGCGGCCGTGCGCGAGGCGAGCGACGTGCTCGTACGGCACGCCAACTCCACGCGGTACGAGCAGGTACGCACCCCCGCCCGGCAGCAGATCCGTGAGCTGCCCGCCTCCGCGCTGCCCGAGCACGCCCAGAAGTGGGCGGCCGCCTTCGCGCCCCGCCTGCGGGTCCTCACCGACGAACTGGCCCAGTTGGAGCGCAACCGGGACTCGATCGTCGACCGGCTCCGGGGGCTGGTCGAGTCCGCCCTCGCCACCCTGCGTTCCGCCCAGCGGCTCTCCCGTCTCCCGGAAGGGCTCGGTGAGTGGTCCGGGCAGGAGTTCCTGCGCATCCGTTTCGAGGAGCCCGACCAGGCGACGCTCACCGAACGGCTCGGCGAGGTCATCGACGAGGCCACGCGCGCTGCCGTTAAGAAGAACTCCGACCTGCGGCGCGACGGCATGTCGCTGCTGCTGCGCGGAGTCGCGGCCGCGCTGCAGCCGAAGGGCGTGGCCGTGGAAATCCTCAAGCCGGACGCCGTGCTGCGCGCCGAACGCGTTCCCGTCGGCCAGATGGGCGACGTGTTCTCCGGCGGACAGCTGCTCACGGCCGCCATCGCCCTGTACTGCACGATGGCCGCTCTGCGCTCCAACGACCGGGGCCGTGACAAGCACCGGCACGCGGGAACGCTGTTCCTCGACAATCCGATCGGCCGCGCGAACGCCACCTACCTGCTGGAACTCCAGCGGGCGGTGTCCGACGCGCTGGGTGTGCAACTGCTGTACACCACAGGCCTGTTCGACACGACCGCGCTGGCCGAGTTCCCGCTCGTCATCCGGCTCCGCAACGACGCCGACCTCAGGGCGGGCCTGAAGTACATCAGCGTCGAGGAGCACCTCCGGCCCGGTCTGCCGCAGCAGCCGCAGGCCGGAGAGGCGGTGCACAGCGAGATCACGGCGACCCGCATGTTCAAACGACCGGCCTCAGCGAACCCCTGATCGCGCGTGCGGGGCCCGGCTGAGGGCCGGCCCCGCCGGCCCTCCCGTCCGGCCTGCTCCGTCAGGAGTGGGACAGTTGCCCGGTGCCGCCCCGCCGGCGTATCCGCGCCTGCTCCCGAAGGGTGGCCCGCTCCTGACGCCGACGGCCCCGGCGCTCACGGCGCAGCGCCCGGGCAGTGCTGCTCGGCTCGGAGACGACGCCGTACCGCTGGTTCCACACCTGACGGGTCACCCAGACGTCGGCCACGCCCCAGGTGGCGACGATCGTGCTGACCACACTGCTGATCACCATCGGGAAGGCCAGCCATGACCCGGCCATCGTGCACAGGAACGCCACCATGGCCTGGATCAGCGTCACGGAGGCGATCAGGACCGCCCGCACCGCCGCCGTACGCACCGGGTCGGGCATCCGGCGCCGCCGCGCGGGCTCCTCGACCCACAACTGCCGCTCCCGCTGCCGGAATTCGCCAGTGGACTCCCCGGCGCGCTCATGCTCCGGAATGTCGCGATCCGGCGCTTCCAGGTGCCGCCGCACCGACGAGCGCTCCGCCACGCTCTCCACGGTCGCTCCGCCCCGCTCCGCCGTGCCCATCACCGTGTCACTCCCCACCGCCGGCAGGCCCCTTGCCCCGATGTCCGAAGACGCCGACTCCCAGTGGCTGCCCGGCTTGCGCACTTTTACGCCGCCGGGATGCGGGATGCGGCTCCTGCGTCCGATTCCGCCCCCATTTCCCATGAGGAAAGACGAGTGACGAGCCGCGAAGATTCCCATCGGCGAAAAAATCCAGCCAACCAAGTGTCCGTACTGCTTCGGCCGCTTGAGTCGCGCGCCCCCGTACCCCGGGCGCAAAGTCCCGCAATGCCCTGACAACTCGCCATCTCTCGGCGCTGGCGCGGAACTTCGCACGCCACACGCGTCTTCGAGTTATCTGTGCGGCGGTAGTAGGCTCGCGCCGTTTGTTGACGCACATGTGTACCCCCGACCGGCGGGGGTCGAGCTGGGGGAGGCCATGCGCTTTCGCGGGAAGTCGATCCGCCGGAAGATCGTGGCGCTGCTTCTCGTGCCGCTGGTGTCCCTGACCGCCATCTGGGGCTTCGCCACGGTACTCACGGGTCGTGCGGTCACCCGGCTGTTCAGCGTGTCCGACATCGTGCAGGACATCGGCTATCCCGCCGAGGACGCCGCTCGCGGCCTGCAGCAGGAACGCCGCCAGACCCTCGTCTACCTCGCCGACCCGCGTGCGGCCGACGCCCTCTCGGCCCTCCACCGCACCCGCACCGCGACCGACCGCTTCCTCACCGAGATCCGCGAGCACGCCCGGAACCGTGATGTCCTCGACGGCATGGACGGGGACGACAGCGAGCGTCTGACCACGGTCCTGGACGCCTTCGACGGCCTCGACTCCCTGCGCCGCGGCGTCGAGGCGCGCACGGTCAGCCGTGCCCAGGCCTTCGACCGCTACAACCGTCTCATCGACCCCTGCTATACCTTGCTGGCCTCCCTCGACGGAATCGACAGCGTCGAGATGAACGAGCAGGCCCGGGCCCTCGTCAACCTCACCCGCGCCCGCGAACTCCTCTCCCGCGAGGACGCGCTGCTCGGCTCCGCGCTGGTGGTGGGCAAGGTCTCCCGCGACGAGACCCGCGACATCTCCGACCTCGTCGCCCAGCGCGACCTGCTCTACGACATCAGCCTGCCGCTGCTCCCCGCCGCGGAACGCGACCGGTACGAGCGCTTCTGGGAGAACGCCACCACCGCCCCGCTGCTGGCGGCCGAGCAGTCCGTCACAGGCACCGGTCCCGGAACCCCGCGCGGCGTCACCGCCCGGAGCTGGGACTCCACCGCGGCGAGCGTCCTCGATGAACTCGGCACCCTCGACGACCAGGCCGGCGACCGTTATCAGGACCGGATGCGGCCCGTCGCTGTCGGCGTCATCGTGCAGGCGGCCGTCGCGGGCGTCCTCGGCCTGGTCGCCCTCCTCCTGTCCGTCGTCCTGTCCGTGCGCGTCGGCCGCAGCCTCGTGCGGGACCTGCGCAAGCTGCGCCTGGAGGCGCACGAGGCGTCCGGCGTGCGGCTGCCCAGCGTGATGCGCCGCCTCTCCGCCGGTGAGCAGGTCGACGTGGAGACCGAGGTGCCACGGCTGGAGTACGACAAGAACGAGATCGGTGAGGTCGGTCAGGCCCTCAACACCCTCCAGCGCGCCGCCGTCGAGGCCGCGGTGAAACAGGCCGAACTGCGAGCCGGTGTCTCCGAGGTGTTCGTCAACCTCGCCCGCCGCAGCCAGGTCCTGCTGCACAAGCAGCTCACCCTGCTCGACACCATGGAGCGCAGGACCGAGGACACCGACGAACTCGCCGACCTCTTCCGGCTGGACCACCTCACCACCCGTATGCGCCGGCACGCCGAGGGCCTGGTGATCCTCTCCGGCGCGGCACCCTCGCGGCAGTGGCGCCGCCCCGTCCAGCTCATGGACATCGTCCGGGCCGCGGTCGCCGAGGTGGAGGACTACGAGCGCATCGAGGTCCGGCGCCTGCCGCGGGTCGCCGTCACCGGGCCGGCCGTCGCCGACGTCACGCACCTGGTGGCCGAACTCCTCGAAAACGCCACGGTCTTCTCGCCGCCGCACACCGCCGTCCAGGTCCTCGGCGAACGGGTCGCCAACGGCTTCACCCTGGAGATCCACGACCGGGGTCTCGGCATGACCGCCGAGGCCCTGCTGGACGCCAACCTCCGGCTCGCCGAGACACCCGAGTTCGAGCTCTCGGACACCGACCGGCTCGGCCTGTTCGTGGTCAGCCGCCTGGCCCAGCGCCAGAACGTCCGGGTCTCCCTGCAACCGTCCCCCTACGGCGGCACCACCGCCGTCGTCTTCATCCCCGACCTGCTGCTGTCCGACGACGTCCCGGACACCAACGGCATCGGCTTCCGCCTCGACCGCGACCGGCCGGCGAAGGAGACCGGACAGGCCGTGGGCCTCCGCCCCGCCTGGCCCAAGGCTCCCGCACAGCTCCCCGGCCTGCCGACCTCCGTGCTGGACGGGCCGGTCGAGCTGGAGGCGCCGGTGGACCTGGACGCCATCGGTGACTTCCCAGGTGCGCTGACGGACGAGGAGAGCGAGCGCGGCGGCCTGTTCCGCTCCCGCCGCACCCGCGACCAGGCCGACGAGCGGCGGATCGCACTGTCCGACGAGCCGCATCAGCCGGTCCCCCCGCGGGTCGCCGACAGCCCGGACCCCGGCCGCACCCCCGGCCCCGTACCGCTGCCGCGGCGCCAGACGCCCAAGTTGGTCAGCTCGCACGGCCGGCCCGTCGTCGAACAGCGCGCCCGACGCGGCGCCCCGGACGACCAGCCCGCGCCCGGCCCGCGCCGCACCGACACCGTGGGACCGGCCCCGCTGCCCGCCCGCCGGCGCGGCACGGCGGCCCGGCGGACGCCTGCTGCGCCCGGGCGCGCGGACGAGCCCATGGTTCCCCCGGGCGACGGCGCGGAACAGACCCCCGAGATCCCGGCGCTGCCCCGGCGGGCCCGGTCTCCGCAGACCGCTTCCGGCCGTGGCGCCGGCGAGGGCACCCCGGCCGCGGACGGTCCGGCCCCCGAGCCCGCGTCCGGCGCCGGGCCGCTGCCCCGGCGCGTACGGCAGGCCAGTCTGGCCCCGCAGCTGAAGCAGGAACCCGTACGGCGCCCCGAGCGCGCCGGGGAGCAGGCCGACCGCGACGCCGACGAGGTCCGCGACCGGATGGCCTCGCTGCAGCGCGGCTGGCAGCGCGGCCGTGAGGAGAACGCCTCGGGCGACGACACACGCAACGGCACAGCACAAGGAACGACTAAGGGGGACGGTCGATGACCGCACCGAAGGCCACCGGCCACACGGAGCCGAACAAGGGCGAGCTGAACTGGCTCCTCGACGACCTCGTCGACCGGGTCGCCAGCATCCGCAAGGCCGTCGTGCTCTCCGGCGACGGCCTGCCCACGGGGGTGTCCAAGGACCTGACCCGGGAGGACAGCGAACACCTGGCCGCGGTCGCCTCCGGCTTCCACAGCCTCGCCAAGGGCGTGGGCCGCCACTTCGAGGCGGGCAGCGTCCGCCAGACCGTGGTCGAACTCGACGACGCCTTCCTGTTCGTCACCGCCGCCGGGGACGGCAGCTGCCTCGCTGTCCTCTCCGACGCAGATTCCGACGTCGGGCAGGTCGCCTACGAGATGACACTGCTGGTCAAGCGGGTCGGCGTGCATCTGATCACCGCACCGCGCACCGATCTGCCCGCAGGCGGGTAGTGGGATGACATGAGCGGAGACGGTCAGGGAAGCAGCCACTGGTTCGACGACGAGGCCGGACCGGTCGTCCGCCCGTACGCCATGACGCGCGGCCGCACCACGAGTGCGGGCCAGCACCGCCTCGATCTGATCGCGGTGGTCGTCACCGAGCCGGGCGCGCAGGACCCGGAGACGGACCCGACGCTCGCTCCCGAGCACGTGGAGATCGTCGGGCTCTGCGCCGAGGCACCGCAGTCCGTCGCCGAGATCGCCGCGGAACTGAACCTGCCCATCGGCGTCGTGCGCGTCCTGATCGGGGACCTCGTGCAGGCGGAACTCATCCATGTGACGCGTCCGGTGCCCCCGGCCGAGCTGCCTGACGAGAGTATTCTGCGTGACGTGATCAACGGCCTCCGGGCGCTGTGACCGGCGCGGAAGCGGAGCGACGACGTGACTGGCTGGCAGTTCTGGGTCGACCGAGGCGGCACCTTCACCGACATCGTCGCGCGCCGTCCGGACGGCCGGTTGCTTACGCACAAGCTGCTGTCCGACAACCCCGACCGGTACGCCGACGCGGCGGTCGCGGGCGTCCGTGAACTGCTGCGCGACTCCCCGGAGCCCGTCGACGCCGTGCGCATGGGCACCACCGTCGCCACCAACGCACTGCTGGAACGCAAGGGCGAGCGCACCCTGCTGGTGATCACCCGCGGTTTCCGCGACGCCCTTCGCATCGCCTACCAGAACCGCCCCGCCATCTTCGCCCGCCACATCCGGCTGCCCGGGCTGCTGTACGAGCGGGTCGTCGAGGCCGACGAACGCATCGCCGCCGACGGAACCGTGCTGCGCGCCCCCGACCTCGACGCGCTCGCGGGACCCCTCCGGCAGGCCTACGACGACGGAATCCGCGCGGTGGCCGTCGTCTGCCTGCACAGCCATCTGCACCCGGCCCACGAACGCGCCATCGGAGACCTCGCCGCGCGCACCGGATTCCCGCAGGTCTCGCTGTCCAGCGAGACCAGCCCGCTGATGAAGCTCGTCCCGCGCGGTGACACCGCCGTCGTCGACGCCTACCTGTCCCCGGTGCTGCGCCGCTACGTACGGCACGTCGCCGACGAACTGCACGGTGTACGGCTGATGTTCATGCAGTCCAACGGCGGGCTCACCGAGGCCGGACAGTTCCGCGGCAAGGACGCCGTCCTCTCCGGACCGGCCGGCGGCATCGTGGGCATGGCCCGCATGTCGCAGCGGGCCGGCTTCGACCGCGTCATCGGCTTCGACATGGGCGGCACCTCCACCGACGTCTCGCACTTCGCCGGCGCGTACGAACGCGTCTTCACCAGCCAGATCGCCGGCGTCCGGCTGCGCGCCCCCATGCTCGACATCCACACCGTCGCCGCCGGCGGCGGCTCCGTGCTCCACTTCGACGGCTCCCGCTACCGCGTCGGCCCCGACTCGGCCGGCGCCGCCCCCGGACCCGCCTGCTACCGCGCCGGCGGCCCGCTCACCGTCACCGACGCCAACGTGATGCTCGGCCGCATCCCTCCCGCCCACTTCCCCGCCGTGTTCGGCCCGGACGGCGACCGGCCCCTGGACACCGTCGTCGTCCGCGACCGCTTCACCGCCCTCGCACACGAGATCCGCGAGCGGACCGGCGACGACCGCACGCCCGAGCAGGTCGCCGAGGGCTACCTGCGGATCGCCGTCGCCAACATCGCCAACGCCGTGAAACGGATCTCCGTGCAGAAGGGCCACGACGTCACCCGCTACGCCCTGACCACCTTCGGGGGAGCGGGCGGCCAGCACGCGTGCCGGGTGGCCGACTCCCTGGGCATCCGCACCGTCCTCGTACCCCCCATGGCCGGTGTGCTCTCCGCGCTCGGCATCGGTCTCGCCGACACCACGGCCATGCGCGAACAGTCCGTCGAGGCCCCTCTGGAAGCCGCCTCGATGCCAGGCGTCCGCGAGACGGCCGACGCCCTGGAGGGTGCCGCCCGCGCCGAACTGCGCGCCGAGGACGTCCCGGAGGACCGCATCGAGGTCACCCGCCGCGCCCAGCTCCGCTACGACGGCACCGACACCGCCCTCACCGTCGAGCTGACCGAGCCCGGCACCATGACGCACGCCTTCGAAGAACGTCATCGCGCCACGTACTCCTTCACCCTGGACCGCCCGATCGTCGTCGAAGCGCTCTCCGTCGAAGCCACCGGCATCACCGCACCCCCCGATCTCTCCGCCCTCGCCCCTTACGAGGGCCACCGCGCCGCGCCGCGGACCGTCCGGCTGCACACCGGCGGCGCCTGGCACGACGTACCCCTCCACCGCCGGGAGGCCCTTCCTCCCGGCGAGACCGTCACCGGACCCGCGATCATCACCGAGTCCGGCGCGACGACCGTCGTCGACGACGGCTGGCGGGCCGCGGCCGGAATCGACGGGCATCTGGTCATGGAACGCACGGCGATTACGGAGAGTTCCGAACTCGACACGAAAGTCGACCCCGTTCTGCTCGAGGTCTTCAACAACCTCTTCATGTCGATCGCCGAACAGATGGGCGCCCGGCTGGAGTCCACGGCCCAGTCCGTCAACATCAAAGAGCGGCTGGACTTCTCCTGCGCCCTGTTCGACCCCCTCGGGAACCTGGTGGCCAACGCGCCCCACATCCCCGTCCACCTGGGCTCCATGGGCACCAGCGTCAAGGAGGTCATCCGCCGCCGCGGCACCTCGATGCGCCCCGGCGACACCTACGCCGTCAACGACCCCTACCACGGCGGCACCCACCTGCCCGACGTCACCGTGATCACCCCGGTCTTCGACACCGAGGGCGCCACGGTCACGCGGAGTGAGCCGGAGATCCTCTTCTACGTCGCCTCCCGCGGCCACCACGCCGAGATCGGCGGCATCGCCCCGGGCTCCATGCCCGCGCACAGCCGGACCATCGACGAGGAGGGCGTCCTCTTCGACAACTGGCTGCTCGCCCAGGACGGCCGTTTGCGCGAGGAGGAGACCCGCCGTCTCCTCGCCGAGGCTCCCCATCCCTCCCGCAACGTCCGCACCAACCTCGCCGACCTGCGCGCGCAGATCGCCGCCAACCGCAAGGGCGTCGACGAGGTCCGGCGCATGATCGAGGAGTTCGGCCTCGACGTCGTCCAGGCCTACATGCGGCACGTCCAGGACAACGCGGAGGAGGCGGTCCGCCGGGTCATCGACGTCCTGGAGGACGGGGAGTACGCCTACGAGACGGACTCCGGCGCCGTCATCCGCGTCCGTGTGGGCGTCGACCGCGCCGAGCGGCGCGCGACCATCGATTTCACCGGCACCTCCGCCCAGCTCGCCACCAACTTCAACGCCCCCTCCTCGGTGGTCGACGCGGCCGTCCTGTACGTCTTCCGCACCCTGGTCGCCGACGAGATCCCGCTCAACGACGGCTGTCTGCGCCCGCTGGACATCGTCGTACCGCCCGGCTCGATGCTCGCCCCCGAGCCGCCCGCCGCCGTCGTCGCGGGCAACGTGGAGACGTCCCAGGCCGTCACCGGTGCCCTTTACGCCGCGCTCGGTGTGCAGGCCGAGGGCTCCGGGACCATGAACAACGTCACCTTCGGCAACGAACGCCACCAGTACTACGAGACCGTCGCCTCCGGATCCGGCGCCGGCGACGGCTTCCCCGGCGCCGACGTCGTGCAGACCCACATGACCAACTCGCGGCTCACCGACCCGGAAGTGCTGGAGTGGCGGCTCCCCGTCCGGCTCGAGGAGTTCACCGTCCGGCGGGGCAGCGGCGGTCCGGGGCGCCGGCGCGGCGGCGACGGTGCCGTACGCCGGATCCGCTTCCTGGAACCCATGACCGTCTCCACGCTCTCGCAGCACCGCCGCGTGCCCCCGTACGGCATGGCCGGCGGAGAACCCGGCGCGCTCGGCGCCAACCGGGTGGAACGGGCCGACGGCACGGTCACCGATCTCGGCGGGAGCGGCTCGGCGGACGTGGGTCCCGGCGACGTTCTCGTCATCGAAACCCCCGGTGGCGGCGGCTACGGCCGACCGTCACCCGAACACGATCAAGCAGGAGAAGAGACGGATGATCTTCGGGCGTTCTGAACGCGGCAAGCCCCCGGTCGAGCCCGTCACACTCAAGATCCTGGTGGCCGGCGGCTTCGGCGTGGGCAAGACGACCCTTGTCGGCGCGGTCAGCGAGATCAGGCCGCTGCGTACCGAGGAACTGCTCACCGAGGCCGGGCGTCCGGTCGACGACACCAGCGGCGTGGAGGGGAAGCACACGACCACCGTGGCCATGGACTTCGGCCGTATCACCCTGCGTGAGGACCTCGTGCTCTACCTGTTCGGGACACCCGGGCAGGAACGCTTCTGGTTCATGTGGGACGAGCTGTCCGAGGGCGCGCTCGGTGCCGTGGTCCTCGCGGACACGCGCCGCCTGGAGGACTGCTTCGCCGCCGTCGACTACTTCGAACGGCGCTCGATCCCCTTCGTCGTCGGCGTCAACTGCTTCGAAGGGGCGGACCGTTACCCCGCGGAATCCGTACGGCAGGCCCTCGACCTGGACGAGGGAGTGCCGGTCGTGCTGTGCGACGCACGTGACCGTGAGTCCGTGAAGGAGGTGCTCATCGGCGTCGTCCAGCACGCCATGGAGTACGCGGCCGACCGTCGCCGGGCCCTCACCACCTGATCCCCCCGGCCCGCGGCACGGCCCGTACCCCCGCCGACAGGGGTACGGGCCGCGGTCCCCGCGGACACCCGCCGCGCGCGTGAGCGATTCACGCATCTCACACGCGCGCGTGCCGGGTGCCCTCGCCCCTACACGTCGTCCTCCTCCAGCCAGCCGAAGCTCTTCTCCACCGCCCTGCGCCAGTTGCGGTACTCACGGTCGCGAACCGGCGCCTCCATCGCGGGAGTCCACTCGGCGTCCCGTTGCCAGTGCGACTTCAGCTCGTCGAGGTCGTTCCACACGCCCGTCGCCAGACCGGCCGCGTAAGCGGCTCCCAGGCAGGTGGTCTCGGACACCCGCGGCCGGATCACCGGAACCCCGAGCACATCGGCCTGGTGCTGCATGAGCAGGTTGTTCTTCGTCATGCCGCCATCGACCTTCAGGGTCGTGATCCGTACCCCGGAGTCCTGGTACATGGCGTCCACGACCTCCCGCGTCTGCCAGCTTGTCGCCTCCAGCACCGCGCGCGCGAGGTGCGCCTTGGTGACGTACCGGGTCAGGCCGGTGACGACGCCGCGCGCGTCGGAGCGCCAGTAGGGCGCGAACAGTCCGGAGAAGGCGGGCACGATGTAGGCGCCGCCGTTGTCCGCGACGCTCGCCGCCAGCGTCTCGATCTCGTCGGCGTCGCGGATGATGCCGAGCTGGTCGCGGAACCACTGGACCAGCGCGCCCGTTATCGCTATGGACCCCTCCAGGCAGTACACCGGCGCCTCCCCGCCGATCTTGTAGCCCATCGTCGTCAGCAGGCCGCTCTTGGACGCCACCGGCCGGTCGCCGGTGTTGAGAAGCAGGAAGCTGCCGGTGCCGTAGGTGTTCTTCGCGGTGCCGACGTCGTAGCAGGCCTGCCCGAACACGGCCGCCTGCTGGTCGCCGAGCGCCGAGGCCACGGGGACTCCGGCGAGCGGTCCGACGGCGGTGCCGTACACCTCGGCGGACGACCTGATCTCCGGCAGGACCGCCTCGGGCACGTTCATCGCGGAGAGGATGGCCGGGTCCCACTGGAGCGTGTTGAGGTTCATCAGCATGGTGCGGCCGGCGTTCGTGACGTCGGTGACGTGCCGGCCGCCGTCCGGGCCGCCGGTGAGGTTCCAGATCAGCCACGAGTCGATGGTGCCGAAGGCGATCTCACCGCGCTCGGCGCGCTCCCTGAGACCGGGCACGTTGTCCAGCAGCCAGGCCGCCTTCGGGCCGGAGAAGTAGCTGGCCAGCGGGAGCCCGGTCGGTTCCCGGAAGCGGTCCTGCCCGTCGGTGCCGCCCAGTTCACGGCAGAGGGCGGCGGTACGGGTGTCCTGCCAGACGATCGCGTTGTGCACGGGCTTGCCCGTGGCGCGGTCCCACAGGACCGTGGTCTCCCGCTGGTTGGTGATGCCGAGCGCGCTGAGCCGGTCGGCGCGCAGCCCGGCCTTGGCCAGCGCCCCGGCCACCACGGCCTGCACCTTGGACCAGATCTCGGTGGCGTCGTGCTCCACCCAGCCCGGCTTGGGGAAGATCTGGCGGTGCTCGCGCTGGTCCACGGCGACGATCGCGCCACCGTGGTCGAAGATGATGCAGCGGCTGGACGTGGTGCCCTGGTCGATGGCGGCGACGTACTTCTCGGCGGTGTCCGTCATTGGCTGTCCCTGGGTCGCTGGGTCGGGTCGCTGGATCGGGCCTTCGTGGCCGGGTCCGCGCGGTACGCGCTCGGGTCGCCCGGTCAGAAGGCGATGTTGTAGACGAGGCCCGCGAGCGCGCCGCCGATCAGCGGGCCGACGACCGGAATCCAGGAGTAACCCCAGTCGGACGTGCCCTTGTTCGGGATCGGCAGGAACGTGTGCACGATGCGCGGGCCGAGGTCGCGGGCCGGGTTGATGGCGTAGCCGGTGGGGCCGCCGAGGGACAGCCCGATACCGACGACGAGCAGCGAGACGATCAGCACCGTCGTGCCGGACTCGCCGAGTCCCTTGGTGAGCCCGAAGGCGAGGACGGGCAGCACGAGCGACATCGTCGCGATGATCTCTGTGACGAGGTTGGCGACCGGATTCCTGATCTCCGGGATGGTCGAGAAGATGCCCAGTGTCGGCACCGGTTCGTCGGCGGTTCCCTCCGTCGTGCCCTCCTTGCGGACATTGGCCTGGAACTGCGCGAGATACACCAGGTAGGCGAGGACGGCACCGAGCATCGCGCCGACGATCTGGCCCAGCAGATAGACCCAGACCTTGTCCCACTTGCCGGTGTCCACGGCGATGCCGATGGTGACCGCGGGATTGAGGTGCCCGCCGGACAGGGGCGCGGCGGTGTAGGCGCCCGCGAGCACGCCGAATCCCCAGCCGAACGCGATTACCACCCAACCGGCGGCGCGGGCCTTGGAGTATCTGAGGGTGACGGCGGCGCAGACACCGGCACCGAACAGGATCAGGATCGCGGTACCGATGACTTCGCCGACGAATATGTCTCCGTTGCTCATGGCGGCTCCCTTGACGCCGGCCTGGGGCGAACACCCCCGGCCCTCCGTGCAGGAACGGTTCCTTTGGCGACTTCAGCCGAAGGCAGGGAGGGCCCCGCGCCCCGCCCGGCGTCCGTGACGAGCGTGCCGTCGCAGCCGTATCGCCCTCAGAGGCAGGCCGATGGGCAGGCAAAAGACCCGTGGCGCAGTGCCTGAATACGCCATGAATGTACGGCGATGTCGGCTGACACCGGGAAGTGTTCACCGGCACCGGGAGGCCGTCAAGGTCGCCGACGGCAACGATGACAGCGGTTGGCCGGGCGCGGACTCCCACCGCCCCCTTCCCGCAGGTGGGGGCTCGAACCGCCGTGTACGGCCGGGTGGTTCACCCGAGCGGCTCGGCCGACGCGCAGCCCGCCCGGGCCGATGCCGCCCCACGGCCGCGCCGGATCTCCTGTCCGGGCAGTCCCGCGCGCGAGAGCACCCAACTCGTACCGGCCAGGGCCTTCGCGGCCTTCTTCAGCGGGGCGAGATACGCGGCGGCCTGCCGATGGTCGAACACGCTCCCGGGCGGGCACACCACGGTCGAGAGGGACAGCGTGACCAGGCGGCCGCCTGCCGACCAGAGAGCGTCGAGCACGGCGGTGGCCAGCGGCTCGAGCGCCTCCTCCTCGGACAGCACCAGGAAGTCGTCCCCGCCGATGTGGCCCACGCGCGCGTGCCCCGCCGCGGCCTCCTGCAGTGCCCGGCCCACCGAGCGGATCAGCTCGTCGCCCGCCGCGAAACCGGCACCGTCGTTGACCTGCTTGAAGTGGTCGATGTCCAGCCAGCTGAGCGCGAACGCCCGCCCCTCGGCGATACGCCGGTCCACCTCACCCGTGATCGCGTCCGAACCGGGCAGCCGGGTCAGCGGGTTCAGGCCCGCGGCCTCCTCCACCCGCGTCTCGGCCAGAGCCCGAACGAGGTCCGCGAGCCGTACCACGCCCACGCACCGGCCCCGGTGGTCGACGACGGCCACATCGTCCGAGGTGCGGTCGCTGCCGCCGATCGCCACGACGTCCAGCACCTCCCAGGCGGTGGCGTCCACACCGACCGCGCGCGGCGCGTCGCTCAGCTTGTGCGCCGGCCGGTCCGCGTACAGGGCGTGCCCGTACCGGCCGGACATCGACAGCAGGAAGCGCGACCGGTGTACCGAACGGACGGGCACCCCGGCCTGGTCCACGAGCAGCACCCCGGAAACCTCCGGTGAACCGGTCAGCAGTGCCCGGACCTGCCCTGCCGAGGCGGTCACCGGCAGAACGGCGGCGGGGCGCACGAACTCCCGTACCGGCGGGCCCGGCCGGGGCTGGGTGAGGGCCGTGGGGGAGTGGGGTGGAACGTACACGCCCGCCGCCGGAATACGGGCTGGCGGCGCGAACAACTCGCCCTGGGCGAGCTGTGCACCGGCCGACAGCGCGGCCGCGCACTGCAGTTCGGTCTCCACGCCCTCGACGGCCACCAGGGCGCCCAGTTGCTCGCACAGTGTCCGCATCGCCCGCACGGCGGCCGGCCGGGCCAGCAGCGAGGCATCCAGCTTGACCAGGTCGGGGGAGAGGTCGGTGAGCAGCCGCAGAGGCACGTCCCCGTCCCCGATGCCGTCCGCGCTGATCCGGAACCCCTGCTCACGCAGCGCGCCCACCGCTTCCAGCAGCGCCCGCTGCGGCACATGGGTGCAGGGCGGCACGATGTCGAGGGTCACCTCCCAGGGCATCCGCCCCACCGCGCGGACGGCGTCATGCAGGCGGGCGAGACCGCCGAGGTCGGCCAGGGTCGCGGCGAACACATTGAGGTGCAGCGGCAGCAGCGTCTCCTTGCGGGACGCCGCGCGGAACGCCAGCACGGCCAGCCTGCCGTCGAGTTCGGGGTCCCGGCGGGCCTCGGCCAGGACGTCGCCGGTCTCCGGGCGGGCGAGCACCTCCAGTGCGGTGACCGCGCCTGTCCTCAGATTGACCACCGGCTGGAAGGCGAAGCGGAGAGTATCCGTCCAGGAGTGCACGGGAGCATGATGGCGCCGCCGGAATGCGCCCAGGCCCAGTTCATGAGACGTTCACGCAGCATTCCCGGGTGATCACGGAGCGTGGAGGGGCGCCCGGTGGGGGCACACCCCGTGACGTCCCGGCCGGGCTCCCTCGCCGCACGTCGGCACCCTGTTCGTCAGTGCCGGAAGAAGTCCTTCCTCTGATCGGATACAGTCCGCGCGGGTCCGAAAATCAGCATTCAACCGCCAACTCCGCGCCTGGATCCCACTGTTCCAGCTGCGGAGCGCCCTACGGAGAGGGCGTGACGGGCTGGCCGCGCACCTGCCCCTCCTGCGGCGCCGTCGCCTACCGCAACCCGCTCCCGGTCGCCGTCGCGCTTCAGCCCGTCTACGACACCAGCGGCACGGCCCTGGTCGTCATCACCCGGACCGTCGCCCCGGCGCGCGGAGGCACGGCTCTGCCCGGTGGCTACATCGACGACCGGGAGGACTGGAAACAGGCCGTCGTGCGCGAGCTCAAGGAGGAGACGGGCATCGAGGCCGCCGCCCGTGAGGTCCGTCTCGTGGACGCCATGAGTTCTCCCGACGGGCACCTGCTGCTGTTCGGACTCCTGCCCGAACGTCCTGCCGAAGGACTCCCGCCGTCCGGCGCCACGGACGAGACAGAGGGCTGGCACCTGCTGCGCCGACCCGAGGAACTCGCCTTCCCGCTGCACACCCTCGCCGTACGGGGCTGGTTCGAGGGCCGCTACATCTGAGCCGCCCGCTCAGCCGAGTCCCCGTACCCGCACCGGGTGGGGCGGCTCCGCCGCGCCGTCCTCCCGCTCCCACGTCACCACCACCCGCCGGCCCTGCCGGCGGGCCGCATACCGCTCGATCTCCGGGTCGTCCCAGCCGTCCCCCGCGTCCTGGACGACCAGCCCGCCCCCGGCCCGCCCCCGGGCGGGCGCCCACACCTCCAGTTCCAGTCCGCCGTCCTCGCCCCGGACGGGAACGACCGCTCCCGCGCGCGCGAGCACCGGGATCCGCGACAGCGGCGCGTCCAGAAAGACCCGCCCCGGCCCTTCGTACACCTCCTCCGTCACCGTGTCGTACCAGCGGCCCCGCGGCAGCAGCACCGCACGCCGCCCGGTACCGGGATCGAGAACCGGCGCCACCAGCAACTGGTCCCCGAGCAGGAACGCGTCCTCACAGCCGCGCAGCGCGCGGTCCTCGGGCGCCCCCCACCACAGCGGCCGCACATAGGGTGCGCCGGTGCGCCGCGCCAGGTGCGCCAGCGTCACGAAGTACGGCAGCAGACGCCGGCGTTCGAGCAGTGCCACGCGCGCGTGCGCCAGCACATCGGCACCGAACTCCCACGGCTCCCTGCGCCCCGCCCGCAGACCGGCGTGCGTCCGGAACAGTGGCAGGTACGCGCCGAGCTGGAACCAGCGCAGATAAAGCTCCGGCGACGGACTGCCGTCGAAGCCGCCCACGTCCGGCCCCGAGTAGGGCACCCCGCACAGACCCAGCCCCAGCACCAGCGACAGCGAGGCCCGCAGCCCCGGCCAGCCCGTCGCCACGTCCCCGGACCAGGTGCCGCCGTAGCGCTGCATGCCGGCCCAGCCGGACCGGGAGAACAGGAACGGCCGCTCCTTGGGCGACAGTTCGCGCAGCCCCTCGTAGCCCGCTCTGGCCATGCAGAGGGCGTACACGTTGTGCGCCTCGCGATGGTCGCCACCGCGTCCCTCGACGGCGTGGCGCGCCGAACGCGGCAGCGTCGTCTCACCGAAGGCGCTGAACGACGTCGGCTCGTTCATGTCGTGCCAGAAACCCGCGAAGCCCTGCCCCAGCCGCTCCTCGTACAGCCCGCCCCACCACTTGCGCACCCCCGCGTGCGTGAAGTCCGGGAAGACCGAGTCGCCGGCCCACACCTCGCCCCGGACCGTCCGCCCCGCACCGTCCCGCACGAACGCGTCCAGGGCCGAACCGCTGTCGTACACGGCATCGCCCGGCACGGCCTTCACCGCAGGGTCGACGATCGACACCAGCCTGACACCGTCCCGGCGCAACTCCTCCGCGAGCACCGGCAGCTTCGGGAACCGCTCCTGGTCGACGGTGAACACCTGGTGGCCGTCGTAGTGGTCGATGTCCAGGTGCACGGCGTCCAGCGGCAGATCGCGCTCCCGGTATCCCGCGACGATCCGGCGCACCTCCTGTTCACCGCCGAAGCCCCACCGCGCGTGCTGGTGGCCGAGCGCCCAAGCGGGCGGCAGCGCGGGCGCCCCGGTCAGCGACGCCCAGGTGAGCAGCACGCGCGCGGGCGTGCCCACCATCACCCAGCAGCGCAGCGGCCCCCCGTCCATGCGCAGCTCACAGCGACCCGGTCGGTCGTGTCCGGACCCGGCACCCTCCTCGCCCTCCCGCAGGCTCACCGTGCCGTCCCACGTGGTGTCGTGGAACATCAGATGGCTCGCGGCGTCCGCGACCACCAACTGCACCGGCATGGTCACGTACAGCGGATCGTCCCCCGGGCCGAACGCACGGCCCGGATCGGTGTTCCACAGCCGGTAGGTCCCGTCGCGCAGCCGCGGGCCGCCCGCGCGCCCGCCCAGACCGAAGAACCGGGCGTCCGCCGCCACCTCGGACCGCTGCATCCAACGCGCCGCGCCCCCGCCGGCCGGCTCCCACCACCGCGGCGGCATCTCCCGCCGCAGCACCACACCACCCGGAGTGCACACCTGCAGCGCCCCGTGCCGTGAGACGACGACCGTCACCCGCTCGGCCACCACCCGCCAGCCGCCGTCCTTGTCCGGCTCCAGCACGGCTCGCGGATCGGGCTCCGGACACGCCCCGGCGAGCGCGTACGACGGCTCCGGCCCCGCCCCGTCCCAGCCCCAGAACACGGCCCCGCTCACCGCCACGGTGATCCGCAGCTCGGACCGGCTGAACCGGATCAGACCGCCCCCCGGCCCCGGCTCCGCGTCCCGCACCCGCCCCGGGACCCGCGCCCGCTCGGCCCCTCGCGCAGGCAGGCCGGCGGCGTCGATCCGCCGTCTGCGCCACGCCGCCCGCACCGTACGCAACCCCTGAGCCGCCCGCCCCGAACCGCCAACACTCACCGAACGCACCAGGTCACGACCGTCCATGCTGCTCACCCTGCCACTGACGGCCCTACGCGCGCGTGTCGTTCAACTGCCGTTCACCCGTGCCCGGGCCACATCTTCACGACACGGACTGTGTGGGGCCCACCCTGGTGCAGAAGTCGATCACATGGCATCGTCCCTGTCAGCCGCGTCACGCGCACACCCCAGCCCGTGCGCGGACCGACGCACACGACGCGCACAGCCCGGGAGCCGCCCCATGTCGACAGCGAACCCCCAGCCGCTCTGGCAGCCCGATCCCGAGCGGATCGCCCAGGCACGCATCACCGAGTTCCAGGCATGGGCCGCCGAACACCACGGCGCCCCGGCCGAAGGCGGCTATCCCGCACTGCACCAGTGGTCCGTGGAGCAGCTGGAGACGTTCTGGAAAGCCGTCACCGACTGGTTCGACGTCAGATTCTCGAACCCCTGCACGCGCGTGCTCGGCGACCGCTCGATGCCCGGCGCCGAGTGGTTCCCCGGAGCCACCCTCAACTACGCCGAGCACGCCCTGCGCGCCGCGGCCGCACGCCCCGACGAGCCGGCGCTCCTGTACGTCGACGAGACCCATGAACCGCTCCCGGTGACCTGGACCGAGTTGCGCCGCCAGGTCGGCTCCCTCGCCGCCGAACTCCGCGCCCTCGGCGTCCGCCCCGGTGACCGGGTCAGCGGATACCTCCCGAACATCCCCGAAGCCGTGGTCGCCCTCCTGGCCACGGCCGCCGTGGGCGCCGTGTGGACCTCCTGCGCCCCCGACTTCGGCGCCCGCAGCGTCCTCGACCGCTTCCAGCAGGTCGAACCCGTCGTCCTGTTCACCGTCGACGGCTACCGCTACGGCGGCAAGGAGCACGACCGCCGCGAGACCGTCGCCGAACTGCGCCGGGAGCTGCCCACCCTGCGCGCCGTCGTCCACATCCCGCTCCTCGGCACCGAAGCACCCGAGGGCGCCCTGGAGTGGTCGGCACTGACGGCCGCCGACACCGAGCCGGTCTTCGAACAGGTGCCGTTCGGCCATCCGCTGTGGGTCCTGTACTCCTCCGGGACCACCGGCCTGCCCAAGGCCATCGTGCAGTCCCAGGGCGGCATCCTGGTGGAGCACCTCAAACAGCTCGGCCTGCACTGCGACCTCGGCCCCGAGGACCGCTTCTTCTGGTACACCTCGACCGGCTGGATGATGTGGAACTTCCTCGTCTCCGGCCTGCTCACCGGCACGACGATCGTCCTGTACGACGGCAGCCCCGGCTACCCGGACACCGGCGCCCAGTGGCGCGTCGCCGAGCGCACCGGAGCCACCCTCTACGGCACCTCCGCCGCCTACGTCATGGCCTGCCGCAAAGCGGGCGTGCACCCGTCCCACGACTTCGACCTCTCCCGCGTCCAGTGCGTCGCCACCACCGGCTCGCCGCTGCCGCCGGACGGGTTCCGCTGGCTGCACGACGAGGTCCGTGACGACCTGTGGATCGCCTCAGTCAGCGGTGGCACGGACGTCTGCTCCTGCTTCGCGGGAGCCGTACCGACTCTGCCCGTGTACACCGGCGAACTCCAGGCGCCCGGCCTGGGCACCGACCTGCGGTCCTGGGACCCGAGCGGCAAACCCCTCGTCGACGAGGTGGGCGAGCTGGTCGTCACCAACCCCATGCCGTCCATGCCGATCCACTTCTGGAACGACCCCGACGGCAGCCGCTACCACGACAGCTACTTCGACACCTACCCGGGCGTCTGGCGGCACGGCGACTGGATCACGCTCACCTCGCGCGGATCAGTGATCATCCACGGCCGCTCCGACTCCACCCTCAACCGGCAGGGCGTACGCATGGGCTCGGCCGACATCTACGAAGTGGTCGAACGGCTGCCCGAAATCAAGGAGTCCCTCGTCATCGGCATCGAGCAGCCCGACGGGGGCTACTGGATGCCGCTCTTCGTGCACCTGGTACCGGGCGCCGTCCTCGACGAGGCGCTCCTGAACCGCATCAAGCAGGCCATCCGCGAACAGCTCTCGCCGCGCCACGTCCCCGACGAGGTCATCGCCGTCCCCGGCATCCCGCACACCCTCACCGGCAAGCGCATCGAGGTCCCGGTCAAGCGCCTCCTCCAGGGCACCCCTCTGGAGAAGGCCGTCAACCCCGGCTCCATCGACGACCTCTCGCTGCTGGACTTCTACGACGAACTGGCCCGCAAGCGCGCCTGACCGCCTCCGTGAAAGGCCTCGGACCCGCCCGTCTCGGCGCCGGAGTCCGGGGCCGGACGCGCGACCGCCCCTGGCCGAACGCCTCCGCCGCAGCCCGTTGATGCTCCTATTGCTGTCAAGCGGCTTGGAGCCAGTCGCGGTAGGCGTGGGCGAGGTCGTCGTCCCTGCTGAGTCCTCGTTCGAGTCTGGAGATGGTGGTCGGCCAGACTCCGAAGTGCTGGGCGACGGCGG